>JAGRHX010001121.1 GCA_020444775.1 Gammaproteobacteria bacterium | reverse complement strand
AGCTGCAGCTCAACATCCTCTGGGAGGAGCTGCTCAAACGCGCGCCGGTGATTGAAGTGCTGGACGAACCGACCCGAATCTATTCCAACTTCATTCACGGCATCAGTGCGCTGCCGGTACGAATTCCGGCTTGAACGAGGCTTTTACTCCATGACCGTTGTCATCATCGGTGCCGGCCAGGCCGCCGGCCAGGCCGCGGCGAGCCTGCGCCAACGTGGCTACGAGGGCGCTGTGGTCGTCATCGGCGACGAGGCGCACCCACCGTACCAACGACCGCCGCTGTCCAAGCAGTACCTGGCCGGAGAGTCGGGTCTGGACCGGGTCTACATGCGTCCGGCCAGCTTCTACGCGGAGAAGGACATCACCTTGAAGACAGGGACCCGCGCGGTCGCTCTCGATCTCGCCGCGCGCACCGTGGCGACCGACGCCGGCGAGAGCATCGGCTTCGACCATCTGCTGCTGGCGACCGGTAGCCGACCGCGCCGCCTGGACGTGCCCGGCAGCGATCTCGCCGGTGTGAACTATCTGCGGACGATCGCCGACGTGGACGCCATCCGCGAGGCGATGCAGCCCGGTCGCAGGCTGGTCATCGTCGGCGCCGGCTATATCGGGCTCGAGGTCGCGTCCGTCGCCATCACCGCGGGGCTGGAGGTGGACGTGCTCGAGATGCAGTCGCGCGTGCTACAGCGCGTCACCACGCCGATCATGTCGAGCTATTACGAACGCATGCACAGCGATCGCGGTGTGCGTATCCACACCCGGGCGGCGGTGACCGCATTCCTCGGCAATGACCGTGTGCGTCAGGTCCAGTGCGGGGATCGCTGCTTCGACGCGGACCTGGTGCTGGTCGGTATCGGCATCGTGCCCAACGTCGAGCTGGCCGCCGATGCGGGGCTCGCTTGCGACAACGGCATCCTCGTCGATGAGTATTGCCGCACCGCCGACCCGGCCGTGTACGCCGTCGGTGATTGCTGCAACCAGCCGCACCCGCTGCTCGGTCGGCGCCTGCGGCTGGAATCGGTGCCCAATGCCCTGGAGCAGGCGCGGGTCGCGGCACAGAACATCTGCGGCGCGGAGCAGACCTGTTCGAGCTATCCGTGGTTCTGGTCCGACCAGTACGAGCACAAGCTGCAGATGGTCGGCTTCTCGGCCGATGGCGACGAGCATCAGATCCACGGTGACATGGACGCGCACAAGTTCGCCGTGTTCTACACGAAAGACGGCAAGGTGGTCGCGTTGGATGCGGTCAACAGCCCGCGCGAGTTCATGGCCTGCCGGCAGATGGTGGCTCAGGGGGTGGACGCGGCCACGCTCGCCGCGAAGCTCGGCGCTCAGAGCTGAGCCCGAGAACGGAAGAGGCTGCTCCTCGTCAAGCGTCAGGGTGACCTACGTCTCCATGAGCAGCTCGATAGCCACACACTGAAAGGCGGTGACGGGGCGCCTGCCATGCCACCTGACACGCTCTGACGGTTCGCCGGCGCATAGAGATATCGGGCAATTCACTTGATGGGAGATTCACTGGGCCACCACACAGGCTAAACTGGCCGGGGTCCGGAGTTTCCTGATTGTGTACACCGTCCGAAGGGAGGAGCGTGCGTGAGCGATAGAGCCGTCAGTGATATCGGTGGGCTGCCCGCGGGGCACGTGGATATTCACGAGCACGAGCCCACCATGACCGAGCGCCGCATCGACGCGATGATGATGCTGCTGCGCGAGAAGCCGCGTGCCTACTGGGTCACCGACGAGAACCGGCGCACCATCGAAAGCCTGACCCCCGAGTTCTACGAGGGCTCCGCCTACTACGAGCGCTGGGTGGTGGCGATGCGCAATCTGCTGATCGAGAAGGGCGTTCTATCGGAGGACGAGATCGAGACCCGGCTCGCCGAGGTACGGGCCCGCTTTCAACAGGCGGCGGGACGATGAGCGGCTACCGTGTCGGCGCCAAGGTGAGGGTGGCGAACGCGCAACCACCCGGGCACGTGCGTACACCGCAGTTCCTGCGCGGGCGCACCGGGACGATCATCCGCAGCTTCGGCAAGTATCCGAATCCGGAGCGGCTCGCCTACGGCATGCATGGGCTACCGGCACTGGAGCTGTTCCAGGTGCTGTTCAGCATGGACGAGGTCTGGCACGGGGAAGGCGACTACCGCCCCGGAGACACGGTGACCGCGGACATCTACGAGCATTGGCTCGAACCGCTCTGAGCGATCCGGCCTGCCGACCGAAAACTGCTGACTGAAAGCTGCTGATTGAACGGGGCCGACCGAACAGGCCTGATCGACGAGGAAGAGGGACGATGAGCACCCCACATCATCACGACCACGCGCACGATCACGACCACACCCAGTTCCAGCCGGACATCAAGGAGCCGAGCCAGGACTGGGAGTTCCTCGAGGTCGCCCTGCGCGAGCTGCTGATCGAGAAAGGCATTCTCAGCGCGGCGGAGATCCAGGCGCAGATCGAAGCCTGGGAGCAGAAGGGCCCCCACAACGGTGCCCGGGTGGTGGCCCGCGCTTGGTGCGACGAGGCCTACAAGCAACGCCTGCTCGACGATGGCAACGCAGCCGTGGCCGAGATGGGTCTACCGTTCGAAGGCTTGAAGCTGGTGGTCGTGGAGAACACCGAGAAGCTGCATCACATGGTCGTGTGCACCCTCTGCTCCTGTTACCCGCGGGCCCTGATCGGTGTGCCACCGCTGTGGTACAAGTCGCGCGAGTATCGCTCCCGCGCGGTGCGCGAGCCGCGCGCGGTGCTGGCGGAGTTCGGCACGGTGCTGCCCGACGACACCGAGATCAGGGTCCTCGACTCGACCGCCGACTGCCGGTATCTGGTGCTGCCCCGACGGCCAGCCGGCACCGAGCAGCTGAGCGAGGCCGAGCTCCAGGCCCTGGTCACCCGCGACAGCATGATCGGCACCCGGCTGGCACTGGAGCCCGGCGCGGTCGCGCACTGAGCGTGATCCCGCGCCAATCACAGCGCCCCCCCGCCAACCGCCACCCGTGCGAGTGTCGGAGCGAGTCGGTGGCGCGGGCGCCACACTACTCGCGCATCGCGCGTGCCCGCTTCGCCGCGGGCCTCTCCCAGCAGCGCTTCAGCCAGGCGTCGAGCGATGGCCACCGCGACAGGTCCATTGACAGCCCTCGATAGAGGGCAGCGGCGACGTTCAGATCGGCGACGCTGAAGTCGTCGCCGACCAGCCATTGTCGGCCGCTCAAGGCACCCTCGAGGACATCGAAGGCGGGCACGATCTCGGCCCAGGCAGCGTCCGCCACCGCAGCCTTCCGGTCCGCCTCCGGCAGTGCGCTGGTGTGATTGACGTAATTGACGATCTGACGGTCGAGTCGATCCGTCTCCCAGAAGCACCACTGCCAGACCAGCGCCTCGTCCTCGAGGCTGCGTGGATACATGGGGCTGGCGTGCTTCTTGGCCAGATAGAGATTGATGGCCATGGATTCGCGCAACACGAAGCCGTCATCCTCGATGACCGGCACGCGTCCATTCGGATCCAGCTTGCGGAAAGCCGGCGTCCGGGTCGGATCGGAACGCGGCAGGATATCCTCGTGAGCGTAGTCGAGCCCCAGCTCGCCGACCATCCACAGGGTGCGAACCGCGCGCGAACGCGCCGAGCCATGAATGCGTAACATCAGGTGTACCTCTGCACTGGTCAGGATCCTTGCGCGCAGCGCGTTGCGATGCTGCGCGCCAGGGAAACGCTTGTCAGCGCTTCTTCAAGAGCAAAGCGGAAATCGCGTTCTCGCTTTGTGATGCTGATTCATTCCATGAACGGATTGAATCAGCGCTTCCCCAAGTGTGTTCGAACGATGGCTGAACGCCCGCTCAGCCATGGGCGCGCTCGAGGATACGCTCGAGCGCTTCGACAAAGCCTGGTGGATTGTCCAGGGTCACGTGGTGGCCCGCGCCCGGGACGCGCTGCAGCATCAGACCCGGCTGACGCTCGCGGATCTGCTGCTCTATCTCGTCACTGATGCGATCGCTCTCACCACCGGCAATGACTGCCGCGGGCACCCGCACGGCCCCCCAGAGATCGAATCCGTCGATGGCCTCACGGGTCGCATACACGGCACGATCGAACTTGTGCCGCCAACCGCCGTCCTCGTAGCGCCGGCCACTGAGCGCGGCCAGATGTCGGACCACCGCCGGACTGGCCCGGGTGCCGGCGGGACGCAAGCGGAAATGCGATTCGAAGCTGGCTCGATCCGTATGCATGCGGCCGCCGCGCTCGCCGACCTGGCGCAGATTGGCGACCCGCTCCGGGGTCATGCGCATGGTGGAATCGATCACCACCAGACGGCCGATGTCACCCGGATGGTGCGCGGTGCAGCACAGACTGACCATGCCACCCATCGAGTGGCCGACCAGCGTCACATCCTGCAGATTCAGCGCGTCCATGAAGCCGGCCAGGTCCGCCGCGTAGGTGGCATAGCGGTAGTCCGGCGGCACGGCCCATTCGCTGTCACCATGACCACGTTGGTCCAATGCCAGCACGTGATAACGGTCGATGAAGTCGGCCGCGACGAAATCGAACCAATGACCGCTGGCCGCGCCGCCGTGCACGAAGAGCATGGGCGGCTTGCCCTCGCCACCATAGTCCAGGTAGTGCAACCGCAGACCCTGGACCTGCGCGAAACGGCTCTCCCATTGCGCCGGCCGTGGCTCGCCTTCGCCCGTGAGGGCCGGCGGGGCATCCTCGCTCATTCGCTCTCCCATATCCGCTCGTACCTACGGTGGATCGTTCGAGCTCCGTGCGCCGGAACCCGGTCTTTGCGCCGGGCCACACCAATGGACAGAAGATCTGGCCAACAGAAGAT
>JAGRHX010001120.1 GCA_020444775.1 Gammaproteobacteria bacterium | reverse complement strand
GGCGTGCCACGGCTCATCAACATCCTGGGCGAGACAGCGTTGGTCTACGCCTTTGCCGATAACCGTACCCAGGTGGATGTAGAGACGCTGAAGGCCGTTATCGCCGATCGCCAGGCCGCCATGGGCGTCACGCCGCCAGGGCCGGCAAGGGCGAGCGGAATCGTCTCGGATGGCTCGGGCGCCATCCCCTTGCATGCTGCTGCATCTTCTTCTCGACGCACACGCCATCGAGCTCATCCCGCATCCGCGATCGGTCACGCAGGCATGGTGGTCGGCGCCAAACCCGAGTCCGATGCGGATGACGCCGCGGCCGATCGCGCGCTTCTCAAGGACATGTTCTCCAGCCTTCGCGATCGCTGATCCAGGCGAGCCGCTCGACTCGTGCCAACAAGGGTATGAGTCGATACCTGTCGGTTGACTTGCCAGAGCTCTCACAGCATTGCGGGCACGGTGGCGCTGCGCGTATGCGTGCATGCCTTGATCGTCATCGGCCGGCGCGGGTCTGAGCGCGTCTGGTTGCCCGCTCTCGAGACTGTTTCTGCCGTTGTGGACTCGCCGTCCGGCCCGCAGTCAGGGTCGTTGCGGGGCGGCTGGTCGTGTATCGATACCGACGGCTGGTCCCACCGCGTTCTACAGCAGCAGGCCGTGGTAGCGAGTCCATTCGATGGCGACTCCAGTTGCTACATTTGTGTAACAGGCAGCGGCAGTGCATTTGCCTTTTGGATCAGTAGGTTGGCGATGTGGCGGGGAATCCTTGGGAACCGGCTGTGATGAGGATCACCGAATGTTTTCATGCTCGTAACAATCTCACGGGAACCTTTTTCATTACGTCATAAATATCAATAAAATCAACATATTAAATATTGGCATCGTGGTTGCTTTAAGGGACATGACGAAGAGTGAAAAGGAGTGTACTCGACGCGTCCCGGGCTTCGTGGTGCAGCGTTCTTCATGGTGGTTGTTCATCGTGAACGCCGAGCTACGGAGCAGGCCCGATAGGAGTCGGGCTGAAGGGCAACGAGAGCAGCGGTTCCTGGACTATCGGGTATGCCGATGATCGATGAGCCCGGCAGCGGAGCTTCGCCCGAGGAGATACATGGGCGACCAAAGGCTCCGAACAAGGATTGCCGGGTAAGGGCCTCGGACCAGGGAGGTGTCCGGGATGTCCGATGCGGAAACCTGAAGGAACGCACTCTTCGTTATTCGTTCTGACCAAGTGCTGAAGAATCCGGCGCAAAGCCGGGACTAACTAGGAGTGAGGTTATGACCTTGAAGACCACGAAAACAATACTCGCAGCGGCCATCATGGCGGTCGCATCGGCCGGCGTGTCGGCGCAGAACCTGGAAGACGATGGCCTGCCGGGCAACCTGTCCCTGACCGAGAAGTCGCTGTTCTCGTTGATCGAGATGACCGCCAGCATCCTGGCCACGCGGGTCGACCGCGTGGGATGCAGCACGGCCAACTACTCGTTCGGCGGCAGCGTCGCGTTTGACGGCACCGGCTCGGTGCGAATCGACGATCTGTCGATCACTACCGCGCCGACCGTGAACGAGATCCGCGGCACCTTCTTCCAGACCGACATCCCGACCCCGGGTGACATCGGTGGTGTCCAGTTCCGTCAGTCGGCCACCGCCAATCGCCATGTCGGCTACGTGGGTGACCTGCGCTTCACCCGTCTGGGTGAGATCGCCTATGGCGATGCCGAGTTCGATCTGAACGTGGGTAGCTTCGACTCGAACTGGGAGCGTCACGACGAGCACATCATCAAGGACTTCTTCCGCGGTAACGTGTTCGGTATTCCCGCACCCAACCCGGCCGACCCGACCAGCGCCAGCGGCATCCAGGACCGTGGTCTGGAAGTCGTCACCAAGCTGGACTTCCCGAAGGCCAAGTGGCGTCAGTACTCGCAGTACTACCGCCCCGACGGTGTGCCGGGCCGTGTGCAGATCCGCAAAGTGCTGATCCGCCACAACAACGGTCCGTCCTGCGAAATCCAGATGGAAGGCAACGTCACGCACTTCGACGGTGGCCTGTTCCTGAGTGGAGCATCGTTCTCGGTGGCGCCGTAATCGGTACCTGATCAGGTATCGACTTGCGAGAACGGTCGGTTGGACGACGTGACCTCCTGACCAGGAGGTAGGTCGTCCAGGACAGCAGTCCTGCCGACCTTCCGGCTTCGGGGCGCGAGCCCCGGAGCCGGGTTTTCTGCAGCGGAGCCTCCGAAGCGGGGATTCCGCGAGGTGAATCGATTCTGGTCGCTGATTCCGGTGACCGAAATGGAGGGCACAAGCATGGCATTACGAGGTGGCTTGGGTGGCAACGCGCTGCTGGTGGCCGCACTCGTGGTGGGTTGCGGCATCGGGCTCGTCTTGTCGGGTGTGATCGGGCAGGGCAATGGCGAGCGAGCGCAAGCTGAAGCGCAAGGTGACACGCACACCGCGAGCGGGACTCAGGCTGGCAGCGCGAGTCTCCAGAGTCGATCAGATGCCACGGCGAATGCCGGCGAACGGGCGACGGCCGGTCATGCTCAGACGGTCGCGGCAGCCTCGACAGCGGTGTCAGGGAGCCCGAACGGCTCCGGGTCGGCGGGCATTGCCGAGGTGAGCCTGGATGAGACACACCGGTTGATGAGTGGCCGCTTCGTGGACGCCAATCTGGTCATGGTGGTCGAGGCATTGAAAGCCATCGATATCGAGACCAGCGTCGATGCAACCTGGATG
>JAGRHX010001119.1 GCA_020444775.1 Gammaproteobacteria bacterium | reverse complement strand
ATCCAGCGCGGCGTACTCGAGCTGGGCCGGGCTGAGAGGGCGTTTCAGCCAGTCGGAGCGGCTCTCGCCCTTGTCGATGTCCTCGCCGATCGTCTGCTTGACCAGCTTCTGGTAGCTCGGATTGGCTTCCAGGCTGCTCAGCCCCGCCGCAATCTGGGTGTCGAACAGGTTGACCGGTTGTACCCCGGTCAGCCGCCACAGCAGTCCGATGTCCTCGCTGCCGGCATGCATCACGATCTGGACCCGTGGGCTGCCGAGCAATGCGGCGAACGGCGTCCAGTCGCTGAGCTCGAGTGGGTCGAGCAGGTAGACCCTGTCGCCGACGCTGACCTGGACCAGACCCGGGCGTGCGAAGTAGGTGCGGGTCCGCTCGAACTCGGTGTCCACGCCCACGCAGTCCTGTTCGAGCCAAGCCCGGCAGGCGCCCGCGAGCGCCTCGTTGGTCTGGATCATCGTGACGATGGCGATGTCTCCCGTGCAGAGCTGGCCGGCTCATGGGAATGCGTGTTCGCCCCTGAGTCGCCCACCGATGCACACGCCGGGGTCGGGGTCGGCGCGCGTGGTCCTTGCCGTGGCGTGCCCGCGGCAAACAGGATCCTCGACGATGAACCGGGACGGCGCATTAAAAAAGCCCGCCGCACACTCCGGCACCAAGGCCTGGATGTACGGCGGGCCAAATGCCGAGCTCCCTCTCGGCGCCCGTCACGGCCTCCACAAACCGTTTCATGCAAGGGTTCGCTGATCCCACGCGCCGGGCCCGCCATGGGCGCTGACCCGGCACATGGGATCAGCCGCACTTGGAATGCCCGCAGTTCAGACAGGTCTCACAGCCATCCATCATGATCATGGCCTTGTGGCTGCACTTGCCGCACAGGGTCGCGCCGGCCGGAAACCCCTTGTCCTCCTGGGCGACTTCCGCGGTCTGCTGCTGCGCGGCCTGGAACTGAGCGCGCTTCTCGTCGATCAGTGCCTGTTGATGCGCGTCGAGTGGCGTATCAGTGAGCAAGCCGATGCTGCGCATGTGTGATTCGATGGCATCTCCGATCTCGGAGACCAGCGACGGGGTGTACTTACCGCCGCGCTTGAAATAGCCACCTCGAGGATCGAATACGGAATGCAACTCTTCGACCAGGAAGGTGACGTCACCGCCCTTGCGGAACACGGCGGAGATGATTCGAGTCAACGCCACGATCCATTGGAAGTGTTCCATGTTCTTGGAGTTGATGAAGATCTCGAACGGTCTGCGCTGCTCGTGCACGGTGCCCTGGTTGAGGATCACGTCGTTGATCGTCACATACAGCGCATGCTCGGAAAGCGGCGTCTTGATCTTGTAGGTCGAGCCGACGAGCACCTCCGGGCGCTCCAGGCGCTCGTGCATCTGGATGACTTCAGCCTTCGGGCGGTCCTCCGCGCCCTGACCTGCACCCATTCCGTTCTCACCGTCGTGAGCGCCCTTGACGCTGTAGCCGACGATCTTGTTCTCGATCTTGATTGACATAGTAGTGCTCTGTCGTGCGTTCGCTGCACCAGTCGATTCCGTGACGGCATCCGCAATTGATCTGCGGGGCGGCGTCCGGAGAAGGTCTTCCTCGCGTTCTGGGTCGATACCAGCCTTGCGCGGCGCGGCCGGCATCGGTGCAGACGCGACTCAGAACTTGCCGTAATAACCCTCTTTGAGAGCGTCGTACAGATTCGCCGCGCTATGGGTCTCGCCGTCGTATTCGACCTGCTCGTTGCCCTTGACCTCGAGGATCGTGCCGTCGGCGAGCTCGAAGGTGTAGATGGTGCTCTCCAGATCCTTCTGCTTGACCAGCACGCCCTGGAAGGCCT
>JAGRHX010001118.1 GCA_020444775.1 Gammaproteobacteria bacterium | reverse complement strand
CATCGATATCGCGCTGTGGGACATCGCCGGCAAGCGCGCCGGCTTGCCGGTCTCGGATCTGCTCGGCGGCGCGCGGCGCGCCGAGGTGCGCGCCTATAGCAGTCTGATGCGCTACGCCAATCCGGCCACGGTGGAGCGGATCTGCGCGGAGCGTGCCGCGGCCGGCTTCAGCCACATAAAGCTGCACGAGCACTCGATCGACGCGGTGATGGCGGCGCGGCGCGGCGCCGGGCCGGATGTCGCGATCATGAACGATGTGAACTGTCCGTGGAGCGTGGCCGAGGCGCTGGCCATGGAGAAGGCCTACCGGCCCGCGGACCTGTACTGGCTGGAAGAGCCGGTCTTTCCGCCCGAGGACCATCTGGGGCTGGCGCGGGTGCGACGCGAGGGGCAGACCCGGATCGCCGCCGGCGAGAACGGTGCCGGTCTGCACGATTTCGTCGACAAGTTCACCAAGGGCTCAATCGACATTGCGCAGCCCAGCGTCACCAAGATCGGTGGCATCACCGAGATGCGCAAGATCGTCGCCGCCGCCGAGGCGCATTCGGTGGAGTTGGTCCCGCACTGCGCCTACTACGGCCCGGGCAATCTCGCCTCGATCCACGTCGTCGCATCCTTGTCCACCGACACCCTGCTGGAGAACATCTACGCGAACCTCGAGGACAGCCCTTATGGCGATGCCATGCTGGCGAAGGATGGCAAGGTGCGTGTGCCGACCGGGCCGGGTCTGGGGGTGGAGCCGGACATGGCCAAGGTCGAGAAATACCGCGAGGGGCCGGTCATCGTCATCGAGTGAGGCGAGCCACAGGAGCACCTGCCATGAGTGATCCGATGCCTGGTGCAGCCCTGCCCGATGCGGACGAGCAGGTCACGCGGTGCGATCCGGTGTCACTGGAGGTGATCCGCGGTGTGCTGCAGTCCTCACAGCAGGAGATGGAAGCGCTGATCGAGCGCACCGCGATGTCCGGCTTCATCCGCGAGAAGAAGGACTTCTTCGTCGCACTGTTCGACGCCGCCGGCGATCTGGTGATGGGTGCCTACCGACCGAGCTTTGGCGATCCGGTGCGGCCGGTGTTCGAGCACTACCCCGCCGCGGACATGCGGGCCGGCGATTTGTACTGGTACAACGACTGCTACGGCTCCAAGGGCTCGGTCTCGCACTCTCCCGACCAGGTGTTCCTCGCGCCGGTGTTTGTCGACGGCGAGCTGCTGGCCTTTGCCCAGAGCTGGGCGCACTTCGCCGACATCGGCGGCATGCGCCCCGGTTCGATCTCACCGGACTGCGTGGACATCTTCCAAGAAGGCATCATCGTGCCGCCCGTGAGGCTTGCCCGCGAAGGCGTGGTCAATCAGGAGCTGTTGCGGCTGTTCGTACGCAACTCGCGATTTCCCGAGATGTTACGCGGCGATCTGCGCGCCTGCATCGCGGCGGTGCGGCTCGGTGAGCGGCGTCTGTTGGAGCTGGCCCGGCGCTTCCGGCCGGCGGTCATCCGCGATGCCTTCGTCCAGCTCGCCGAGCGTTCCGAGCGAGCCGCCCGCGAGCGTCTGCGCAAGACATTCCAGCCGGGTCGCTACCAGTTCAGCGACGCGCTGGACCACGACGGTCAGGGTAACGGCCCGTACTGGATGCGGCTCGCGCTCGAGGTAGGGCCGGATCGCACCGTGTTGGACCTCACCGCCAGTGACGACCAGGCGCCCGGGCCCATCAACTATCTGCTCAACCCCGCCGTGCCACGCGCGATGTTCGGCATGTATCTGCTCGCCGGAGAGCCGACCCTGCCGCTCAACTCGGGCGCTGGGCGGGCTTTGGACGAGGTGCTGCTACGCGAGGGCAGTCTGTTGCAGCCTAGCTGGCCGGCGCCGCTCGGTCAGCGCGGTCTGACCATGATGCGTCTGCTCAGCTCGTGCATGGGGCTGGTGAATGCCGCCGGCGGAGAAGCCACCGCGGCGAACTGTGCCTATGTCATCTACTTCGCCCGTGGTCTGGACGAAGAGGGCGTGCCATTCTTGATGTCGGATGGCTTGGGGGTGGGCTACGGGGCGCGAGCCGATGCCGATGGTATCGACTCGGTCTATTACGTTGCGCAGGAGAACTTTCCGGTCGAGATGCTCGAGCTCGACTACCCGGTGCGGATCCGTGCCTATGGCGTGCATCGTGACTCCGGTGGCGCCGGTCGATGGCGCGGTGGCGTCGGTGTGGTGCGCGAGTTGGAGGTATTGGCCGAGCGAGTCACCTTCTCGATACGCATCGACGGCGTGCGGATGCCGGCCTGGGGTGTTAAGGGCGGTCTCAACGGCGGTAGTGGTCGTGCGGTGGTCAATCCCGGCACCAACCGTGAGCGCATCCTCGATCCGTTCAGCGATGGCAACGTGCTCGAGCGCGGTGAGGTGCTGCGTCTGGAGACCGGCGGCGGCGGCGGTTGGGGACACCCCTTCGATCGTGAGCCGGAGCGGGTCCTGGACGACGTGCGCAACGGTTATGTGAGCGTTCGGTCCGCGGCCGAGGCCTATGGCGTGGCGGTGCTCGATGACGGTGAGGGTGTCGATGCGACGCGAACCGCGGCGCTGCGCAAGCGGCGGCCGCCGGTGGAGGGCTTGTTCCATCGGCATGTCTACAAGGATGCGTTGGAGTAGCGGCGGTGGCGACGGAGCACGAGATGCGCTACGCGCTGGCGATCGACACCGGGGGCACCTTCACCGACGTCATCCTGCTCGACCGTGAGAGCGGCGACGTCTGGAGCGACAAGACACCGTCCACCCCGGACGACCCGTCGCTGGGCTTCATGGACGCGATCGAGCGGATCGCACAAGTCTCGGGTGTCGAGGCCACGCGGCTCGCTCAAGTGTTCCATGGCACCACCGTCGCGACCAATCTGATCCTCGAGGACAAGGGGGCAGAGTGTGGCGTGCTGATCACGGCCGGCTTCCGGCACGTGCTCGACATCGGTCGTCAGGACATACCACGTCGAGTCAACCTGTTCGCCTGGCACAAGCCGCGCCGCCCGGTCGCGGCGCGCGATATCTTCGAGATACCCGAACGTCTGGATGCCAACGGTGGGGTCATCGAGACGCTCGATGAGGCCGCGGTGCGGCAGGCGGTGCGGATCCTGCGTGGTCGGGGGATCGCAGCCTATGCGGTGTGTTTCCTGCACAGTTTCAGCAATCCCGCGCACGAGCGCCGCGCCGGCGAGATCATCGTCGAGGAGCATCCCCAGGCGCTGGTATCGCTGTCCAGCGACGTCCTGCCACAGGTCCGCGAGTACGAGCGCTGCATGGCCAGCGTGCTCAACGTGACCGTGATGCCGTCGGTGTCGCGCTACGTGAGCCGTCTGCAGACCCGGCTGCGCGATGCGAGAATTGCCGCACCGCTATTGATCATGAAATCGAACGGCGGCGTGGCCGGCGCTGACGAGGTGCGGCGAGTGCCGGTGCACACCGCGCTCTCTGGACCGGCGGCGGGTGTCGTCGGCGCCGCCTTCATCGGTGCCGCCGCGGGCCGCGACAACGTCATCGGTATCGACATCGGCGGCACCTCGGCGGATATCAGCCTGGTCAAGCACGGTCAGCTGCGACTTTCCGACAGCGGTCATGTAGGGCGCTGGCCGCTGGCGCTGCCGATGGTCGACATCAACACGGTCGGCACCGGTGGCGGTTCCATCGCACGGGTCACGGCCAGCGGCGCGCTCACGGTCGGTCCTCAGTCGGCGGGCGCCCAGCCCGGGCCTGCCTGCTATGGCCGGGGCGGCAGGCGGGCAACGGTGACCGACGCGCATCTGATCCTGGGCCGTCTGCCCGCCTCGATCCTCGGTGGCCGAATGCGTCTGGACGTGGCTGCGGCGCGTGAGGCCATCGTCCGCGACGTCGCGGAACCGCTCGGACTGACGGTCGAGGCGGCGGCCCGCGGCATTCTCGCCATCAGCAACAACGACATGGTCGGGGCGATCCGGGTGATCTCCATCGAGCGCGGTGAGGATCCGCGTGATTTTGCGCTGGTCGCTTTCGGCGGCGCCGGTCCGCTACATGGCAGCGAGATGGCGCGTCTGCTCGGCATGCGTAGCGTGATCGTCCCGCCCTCGCCAGGGGTGCTGTCGGCGCTGGGTCTGCTGGTTGCGACCTTGCGCACCGACTACAGCCAGACCTGTATCGAAGCGATGCCATATGATGCGTCGCGGATCGAGCGGGTGTTCGCGGACCTGGAGCGTCAGGCCGATGCCTGGTTCGAGCGCGAGCGGGCACCATTGCGGGCGCGCCGGACGCTGCGTAGCGCCAGCCTGCGCTACCGTCACCAGGGTTTCGAGCTGGAGGTGCCGTTCGCGTCCGGTGCCGCGCCGGGCGAGGTGGACCAAGGCGCGATTGCCGCGACCGTCGAGGCCTTCCATCGTCTGCACGAGCGCCTCTATACCTTCGCCCAGCCCGATACGCCGGTCGAGATCGTCAACCTGCGCGTCGCCGCGATGTGTGAGCTGGACCGGCCTCGACCGCTCGAGTGGGCGGTCACGGGCACGCTGGCCGATGCCCGTGTCGGCGAGCTGGCGGTGGGTTTCGATAACGGCACGCGGCGCACGCCGGTCTACGATCGCGCGAGGCTGGCAACCGAGGTGCTGGTGGAGGGCCCGGCGATATTGACCCAGCTCGACGCCACCTGCGTGCTGCTGCCGGGCGACTCCGCGCGCACCGACGAGCATGGCAACCTGGTGATCGACTGCGAGGGCTGACGTGCCGGCCCTTGAGCCGGGGCTGGCGCAGGCAATCGAGAAGCTGATCGGGACGGACCGAGGAGGATGGGCAAATGCCGAAACGATTGAGCGAGGCACAGGTTCGACGCTATCACCAGGATGGTTTCATCGGCCCGGTGCCGGTGCTGAGCCGCGACGAGGTGGCGCGATACCGCGCGGGACTGGAGGACTTCGAGCGGCGCAGTGGCGCACGGCTGGACTTCCCCGAGCGTTCGAAGTCGCATCTGCTGTTCGACTGGGCCGACGCCATCGTCCACCATCCGGCGGTGCTGGACGCGGTGGAAGACCTCATCGGGCCGGACATCCTGGTCTATCACCTGACCATGCACATCAAGGAACCGGGCACGGTGCAACACATCGTCTGGCACCAGGACGACGACTACTTCCATCTGGCGCCCGCCGAGCACGTCACCGCCTGGGTCGCGCTCTCGCAGGCCAGTGAGCAGAGCGGTTGCATGCGCATGATGCCGGGCGTTCACACGCAGGGGCCGATCGAGCATCGCGAGGACCCGCGGCCGGACCATCTCATCCGTCTGGGCAAGGGCATTCATGGTCGCTTTGGCGATGACGATGGGGTCGCGGTGCCGGTGCCGGCCGGGTCGATGTCCTTGCACCATACGCACACGCCGCATCGTTCCGGGCCGAATCGCGGCTCGGATCGGCGTATCGGCGTTGGTATCAGCTACATCCCGGCCCATGTGCGCCCACTTACCGAGCCGCGCTCGAGCGCGTTGCTGGTGCGTGGTGTGGATCGACACGGCCATTTCCATGCCGAGACCCGGCTGGCCGAGTCAGAGAGCCCTGCTGCGCGCGCGGCCCATGCACGTGCCTACGAGCGCTACATGGCCGCGACCGGCATCACGCGCTGAGCGTCGGCCATGTCGGCAATCAGGTCGGCTCGGGTGGAGGCGGCCGCGGGCTGGAGAAGACGAAGCGCCGGTCCAAGCGATACTTGATGAGATAGCCGATCGCGAGGCCAATCACGCCACCCAGGTAGCGCATTGCACGGCCTTCGAAGAGCAGGTGGAAGAGCAGCTCGCAGCCCCAGAAGATCGCCGTGGTGCCGATGCCGGTCAGCGTGTAGAGCACGAATACCCGGGTGTCGGCGCTCATGCTCTCGCTGCGGTGCCGGAAGATGTATCGCTTGTCGAGCACGAACTTGGTCAATAGTCCCACCGCGGTGCCCACCAGGATGGACAGCGTGATGGCGTGCTCGCCAGCATACAGGCGCAGACTGAGCTCTTGTGCGCCGATGTTCGATGCGGTTGCGAGCATCGCGAAGAGCGCATAGAGGACGGCAATGCGCAGCGCGTCGCCCGGGCGCGTTCGAACTGTGCCTGTGGTCACAGCAAATCCCCCGCAGCGCGTATCCAGAAGGTTCCTGCAAGACCGCTAAAAGGTTCAGTTCCGCTGCCAGACCGGCTCCAGGCCGGCTGACAGCCCATGACCATCAGCCTTCTTCCCGCGTTATCCCGGCAGCCCCGGGAACGCGGCTCGCGGCGACGGTCCACGCAGTGCAACCGCATGAGGAAGGCTCGATGGATGGGCTCGCGCATAGCTATCGACCCGATGAACTACCGGAGCGGACGGCCGCCAACGACGCTGACGTGCCGCTGGTCGTGGATCTGGATGGCACGCTCATCAAGACCGATCTCCTGTTCGAGTCGTTGCTCTCGCTGGTCAAGCGGCGACCCCTGTGGCTGCTGATGCTGCCGTTCTGGTTGCTGGCGGGCAAGGCCGTGCTCAAGCGCGAGATTGCGCGACGCACGCAGATAGACGTGCGCTTGCTGCCCTATAACGAAGCCTTGCTGGAATACCTGAGAGCACAGCGGCAATCCGGCCGTCGCCTGGTGCTCGCGACCGGCGCCGATGCGTTGCTGGCCAGGGATGTCGCCGACTATCTGGGGCTGTTCGACACCGTGCACGCCAGCGATGCGGACAACAGCCTGACCGGGGTGCGCAAGCGTGACCGGCTGGTCGCCTGTCATGGTCAAGGTGGTTTCGACTACGTGGGCAACGAGCTGCGTGACCTGGCGATCTGGCGGGCCGCGCGACGCTGCCACGCTGTCGCGCTCGGTCGCCGCCTGCGTGGGCGCATCGAGCGCAGCGTGTCCCTTCAGAACCATTTCGAAGCGCCCGGTGGCGTGGTCCGCGCGCTGTTGCGCGCGCTGCGCCCTCACCAGTGGTCGAAGAATCTGCTGGTTCTGGTGCCGGTGCTGGCCGCGCACATCTCGCTGGCGCCGACCCTGCTGGG
>JAGRHX010001117.1 GCA_020444775.1 Gammaproteobacteria bacterium | reverse complement strand
CTTCACGAACTTCCGGATGTTGTCGAAGATCCGGCGCCCTTCACGCACGGCGCGCACGATGGTCGCGAAATCGTCGTCGAGCAGCACCATGTCGGCGGCCTCTCGGGCGACGTCGGTGCCCTTGCCGCCCATCGCGATGCCGATGCCGGCACGCTTCAATGCAGGTGCGTCGTTGACCCCATCGCCGGTCATCG
The DNA here is from genome assembly GCA_020444775.1 of Gammaproteobacteria bacterium. The sequence continues at coordinate 7,142 of JAGRHX010001117.1, read as the reverse complement.
CAACGAACTCGCCACCTGCCTGCAGCGCCTTGACGATGCGTATCTTCTGCTCCGGACTGACCCGCGCATAGACCCGCGTGGTCGCGATACGCCGTTCCAGCTCGGTGTCGGAGAGCGCCGCGAGCTCACGGCCCGTCAACACCTCGGCCGCCTCGTCGGCCATCCCCAGACGCATCGCGATCGCACGAGCCGTCCCGGGATGGTCGCCAGTGATCATCACCGGTGTGATCCCGGCACCACGACATTCCGCGACCGCGGCTGCCGCCTCCGGCCTGGGTGGATCGATGAGCGCGACCATGCCCAGCAGCGTCAGCTGCCGTTCCATCTCGTCCGGCAGGACCGGGCGCTCGTCGAAGCGACGTTGGGCAACCGCCAGCACGCGATAGCCCTGCTCGGCGAGCTCACGGGCAGCCTCGCAGACCGCTGCTGCATCAACTGCCTGCCGGCCGGCCGAGGCAAGGCGGTACTCACAGCGCTGCAGCAGGACCTCGGGCGCCCCTTTGACGTAGGCCACGACGCCATCCGTCTCGCGGTGCAAGGTGGTCATCAGCTTGCGCCGGCTATCGAAGGGGATCTCGGCAACCCTGGGCAGCGCCGTCTCGATCTCGGACTTCGCGTAGCCGGCGCGCTCGGCGGCCTGATACAAGGCCAGCTCGGTTGGCTCGCCGACCGCCTCGCTCTCACCGTCGCCGGGCACCACGTCGTTACACAGCGCCAGCGCCTGGCCCAGATCACGCCACGGTGATCCGGCGTCGGCGCTTCGCAGCGTCGGGCTTGCGACGCCATCGGCCAGGACCCGTTCGCAGTGCATGAGGTTGCGGGTCAGGGTACCGGTCTTGTCCGAGCAGATGACCGTGACCGATCCGAGCGTTTCGACAGCCGGCAGGTTGCGCACCAGGGTCTGGTGCCGGCTGAGCTTGCGGGCACCGAGCGCCAGGGAGACGGTGATGACCGCAGGCAAGGCCTCGGGGATCGCTGCCACCGCCAGGCTGAGCGCGGTCAGCGCCATCAGCATGGGCGGCTGTCCCTGTAGCAGCCCCGTGGCGAAGACCACGGCGCAGACCGCGAGCACCGCGAGGGCCAGATAACGTCCGAAACGCGCGAGTCGGATCTGCAGCGGCGTCTTGACGCCCTTCTCGGTTGCCAGCAGCCGTCCGACCCGACCGAGCTCGGTCTGCATCCCGGTTGTCACGACCAGCCCGAGGCCGCGACCATGGGTCACCGATGTCCCCTTGAAGGCCAGGTTGCTGCGATCGGCCACCAGCAGCTCTGCGTCCGTCAGCGCTTCGCTCGATTTGGCGACCGTGCTCGATTCGCCCGTCAGCGTCGATTCATCAATCTGTAGTCCATTGACCTCCAGCAGCCTCAGGTCGGCCGGGATCTGGTTGCCGGTCTCGAGGATGACGAGGTCTCCGGGCACCAGCTCAGCGGCGTCGATGCTCTGATGGCGTCCGTCACGAACGACGCTCGCCCGTAGGGCAGCCATGCGTCGCAGCGCGGCCACCGCGCGTTCAGCACGAAACTCCTGCGCGGCGCCGATGGCCGCGTTCAGCAGCAGGATCACGAGGATCGCCAGGGTATCCATCGGCTCGCCGATGAACCCTGAGAGCAAGGCCGCGGCCAGCAACACCAGGATCATGAAGTCGGCGAACTGGCCGAGGAAGATCGCGACGAGGCCGCGCTGACGACCCTCGGCCAACGCATTGGGCCCGTAGTCCTCGAGGCGATCGGTGGCGGCCCGTGTCGACAACCCCCGGAGCGGGTCGGTCCTCAGTCGGGCGACCACCTCGGCCGCCGCCAGGCAATGCCATGCCGGTTCCGAGGCATTCGAGGTGGCGCTCACAGCGCGAGGATCAACAGCATGGTGGCCAGTGAGATCACCAGCGTCTTGATGCCGCTCAGGAACCAGGAGGTGCCGGCGACCCGGCCGAGAACCACGCCGAGACCGAAGATGCACGCAAAGGCCGTCACCATCGCGCTGACCAAGGGGTCGAGCGGCAGCGCGACGCCCAGTCGTGCCAGCCACAGCGGGGCGATGATCAAAAGGGAAACCACCAGCGGCGAGGCTCCGTTGACCAGCGCGACCAGCCACGGCATCAGCTTTGCCGCGCGCGCCTGGTCGGACCCCTGCAGGTCGGTGATCATGGCCGCCTCCAGCTCCGCCAGCGAACGGCGACGCTCGGCGGATTCACTGAGGTAGGCGCTCGTCAGTCCGCTGACACCGAGCGCCACCGCGGCACCGACGCAGGCTGCGATGACCGTCGACAATGGTGCTCCACCGCCGAGCAGGAAGCCACTCAGCAGGCCGAGCATGGTCAGCGCACCGTCGAAGCCATTGACGATGGCGTAGCGGCGGATGATGCCGGCCGCCTGACTGAGGTGGGGTTCGAGCTTGAGGGAATCTGGCGACAGCATCGTGCCCCTTCAGTTCACCCGCCAGACCCGCTTCCAGCGTCGACCTCGACCTCGTCTATGCTGTGCAGCGAGGCGCCAAATTCGTCTATCGCATCGCGGATCCGATCGAAATCAATATCTTCTCCGGTGATCTCGATCTGCAGGGTCTCGGTCTTCTCGTCGATCTCGAGGACCGTCAACTTGACCTTGAGTCCGTCCTGGCCGGCCAGCGCTCGGCCGAGCTCCAAGACACTGGGTTTGTGCGCCTTCAGCACATCCAGCACGAGTCTGCGAATCCGGGTCATCTCAGCATAACGCCCTCTGGCCGGCGCCTGTCACCCCCTGGCGCTCAAACCGCAAACGCGTTCAGCGTCTGCGCCACACCGATTCAGTGTGCCAGTGAAAGCCTCGTGATGCATCGTGCATGCGCTGTTCGTTGCCGGTGCGCGTCGGGCCTTGGACGACCCACTGTCGACCGACCCTGCCAGCGGTCAGCCGTCACGTCTCATCGCGCGCCGCCAGGGCCTTGCGTAGCGCGCGAATCTCCTGGAAGCGCTCCGTCACGTCCCGTATGACGGCCACCATACCGTCGAGCGTCTGCTCCGCGTCGTGGCAGAAGGTCAAGGAGAACTCGACCGAGATCTCGACGCCGTCCGAGCGTAGCGCCGGCACGGCGAGCGTGTCCCCGGCCCCGTAGCGGGAACGCTGCGTGCGCATCACCTCGTGGTAGCCGGACCAGTGTCGTGCCCGCAGCCGCTGCGGGATGATCAGATCCAGTGAACACCCCAGCGCAGCCTCGCGCGAGTGGCCGAAGATCCTCTCCGCGCCCGGATTCCACAGCCGGATGATGCCTTCCACGTCGGTGAGGATGATGGCATCCGAGGTCGACTCCAGCAGTGCCGCGCCGACCTGCGCGCGTGTCCGGTCGTGATTGCTCATCGTCTCTCTCCCGCTCTTCGCTCGCTCCGATGGCGCGGTGCATGCCGCACACGCGGCCACTCGACCATGCTACAGTCCAGCCTGAGCTTCGAAAAATGAATCTTATCGGCCGATCACATCGACTTTGTCGATACGAAAAGATGGAGCATCGGGTCTGTTCGGCACGAGCCGGGGTTGGAGGTTGCGGTCATGGACACCGAGTTCGCACGGACCTTCCTCACCGTGATCAAGACCGGTAGCTTCGTCGGCGCCGCCGCCGAGCTGCATGTCACGCAGTCCACCGTCAGCAGCCGGATCCGCGCGCTGGAGACCGATCTGGGCTGTAGGCTGTTGGTGCGAAACAAGGCCGGCGCGACGCTGACCCCGGCAGGTCGGGCGTTCCAGCAACATGCGACCAAGCTGCTGCAGACGCTGGCCCGGGCGCGCCACGACGTCGGCGTGCCACAGGCCTTCAAGGGCATGCTCAGCATCGGCGCGCGCATCGGCCTGTGGGACGATCTGCTCACCCGCTGGCTGGGCCGGATGGCGGCGCGGGCACCGGACGTCGCGGTCCGGGCCGAGATCGGCTTCGAGAACGATCTCATGCAGCAGCTGGTCGAGGGCGCACTGGACATCGCGGTGATGTACACGCCGCAAAGCCGACCGGCACTGGTGGTCGAGCGGCTGTTGGAGGAGCGGCTGGTGCTGGTGCGACGCGGTCCATCGCCTGACGGCCCATCACCTGAGGATCCGCCGCAACGCTACGTGCACGTGGACTGGGGACCGGAGTTCTATGCGCGGCACCAGACCCACTGTCCGCATCTGCATCCGCCGGCGCTGGTGGTCGGGATCGGCTGGCTCGGTCTGGAGCACATCCTGCGATATGGCGGCATGGGTTACTTCCCGGCGCGCTTGTTGAGTCGGCATCTGGTGGAGGGACGACTCGAAACGGTCGAGGACGCGCCAACCTTCACACTGCCCGCCTACATGGTCTACGCCGAGGAGCACGATCAAGCAATCGTCGCCCCTGCCCTACAGGCAATCCGCGAGATCGCCCGGTGCCCGTCAGCGCCGGGCTGAGCGCTCAGCCATCGGTTTCGTCGATAGCACGGCGCAGGAAATCCGGCTTGTGCAGTGGCGGCGGCCACCGTACCGTGACGAGCACACGCGGTCGCTTCCGCCTCTTTGTGCGGGCGATGCGTGCCCTGCCTGACCGCCTTGCCCTACCCAGGTGCACAGACATGACCGAGGACGAGATCAAGCGCTGGCGGCGTGAACAGCGACGTCGGCTCCGCGTGCAACGAATCAAGCTCAGTGACGAGCAACGCGTCCGGCTGGACCAGCGTATCTGCGAGCGTATGCTCGAGTGCCTCGGTGCGCAGCCACGCGTCATCGGCTTCTACTGGCCGTTTCGAGGCGAGGTAGACCCGCGTCGCTTCGTGCTGCAACTCGCCGAATCCGGCATCGAGCTGGCGCTGCCGGTGGTCGTCACCGAGCATGCGCCGCTGGAGTTCTGGCGCTGGACACCGGAGAGCCCGATGCAGCCCGGCATCTGGAACATCCCGATCCCGGTGACCCGTGCGCCGGTGACCCCGGATCTGTTGCTGGTGCCGTTGCTCGGTTTCGACACCGCCAACTACCGGCTGGGCAACGGTGGCGGCTACTACGACCGGACGCTGGCGGTGATGCGCCCCAGGCCGCGCACCATCGGTCTTGGCTATGAGCTGACACGCCTGGAGAGCATCCATCCGCTGCCCCACGATGTGCCACTGGATACCGTCGTCACCGAGGATGGCGTCCAGACGGGTCACGACCTGCCGCGCTCGGACCCGTCCGGTGAGACGCGCGAGCCGGCCTCGCCACCCTGCCAGTTGCACGAGGTGGATCCGGACTATCGGGGCTTTTGAGGGTGATCGACGAGAGAGCACACCTGGAACGGGCCACGCGATATTCGTACCCCAGCCGACGCGCGTCACATCATCCTGATTGCGGCGCCGCTATATCGATGTCCAACCAGCCCTGCTCGGTGCACGACGCGGTGTCGTGATCACGTAACAGCACCGTGGTGGTCGCCGCGTCGATGATCGCCGGACCGACCACACGCTGACGCGTGGCCAGTGCGCCAAGCTCGAACACCGGCACCTCGCGCCAGCCCTGTAGGTGGACCCTGCGCCGGGCAATCGGCTCCGCAGGACGAACAGCCGCCCTGCCCGGCTCGGCCGGCAATGCCGGTAGCCGCCCGATGACCGCGACACGGGCGTTGACCAGCACGACCTCCTGATCGCGCAAGGCATAGGTGTACAGCGACTCGTGCTGACGATGAAAGGCCTCGACGGCCTCGGCCAGCGGGTCCGCGCCGCGCCAGTCGATGTCGTCCAGCGGTACGTTGATCTCGAAGATCTGCTCGCCATAGCGCATGTCCGCCGAGCGCTGCACGCGCACCTCGCCGTGGAAGTTGGCCTGCGCAAGCTTCTGCCGTCCATCGTGCTCGAGCTCGGCGAACACGCTCTGCAGCTGGGCGGCATCGAAGCGCCCCAAATCGCCGATGTGGGTGCGCACGCATTCGTAGCGCAGATCGCTCGCCAGCATGCCCCAGGCCGACAGCACCGAGGCGAGCCGGGGCACGATCACACGCCGCAGATCCAGCTCCCGTGCGACCGCGGTGATATGCGCGCCGGCCGCGCCACCGAAGGACAGCAAGGCAAATCGTCGTGGATCGACACCACGTCGCACCGAGACCAGACGGATGCCGTCGGCCATCCGCGTGTTGACCAGGCGATGGATACCGGCCGCGGCATCCACCGTGCTCAGCCCCAGGGTCCCGGCGACGGTCTCGACGGCCGCGTGCGCCGCGCCCGCGTCCAGCCGGGTGCCACCGGCAAGGCTTGCGTCGGGGCTCAGATAGCCAAGCACAAGGTTGGCATCGGTGACCGTCGCCTGGGTGCCACCGCGTCCGTAGCAGGCAGGCCCCGGGTCCGCGCCGGCGCTCTGCGGCCCTACGTGCAACACGCCACCGGCGTCGATCAACGCACAGGAGCCGCCACCGGCGCCGATGCTGACGATGTCCAGGCTCTGCAGACCCAGCCGCTGTCCCGCGATCGGTCGACCGGCCGCGATGCTTGCCGCGCCATCGACCACCAACGAGATGTCGGTGCTGGTGCCACCCATGTCGAAGGCGATGAGATCCGCGACATCCAGCAGCTGACCGGCGTGCCGGCTGCCGGCCACACCGCCGGCCGGGCCCGACAGCACCGCCCCGGCGGCAAGTGCCACCGCGTCACGCACCGTGGCAAGCCCGCCGTGCGACTGCATGATCAGCAGCGGTCCGTGATAACCCGCCTCCACCAGCCGCGCCTGCAAGCGGGTGAGATAGCGTTGCAGCGCGGGACCGACATAAGCGTTCACGACCGTGGTGCAGACCCGCTCGTACTCCTTGATCTGTGGGAAGACCTCGCAGGACAGTGAGACGTGGGCCTCGGGCAGCACCCGGGCGATGGCCGCCGCGCTGCGCCGTTCGTGATCGTCGACCCGGTAGGCATGCAGATAACAGACCGCAACCGAGTCGACACCTTCGTCGCGAAAGCTGGCCAGTGCCGAGGACAGCGAGCGTCGGCTCAACGCGGTCTCGATGCTGCCATCCGCGCGCACCCGCTCACGCACCGGCAGCCGCAGACGCCGCGGCACCAGCGGCTCGGGCGCGGGCTGACGCAAGGCATAGCGGTCGTCCTTCAGACCTTCGCGCATCTCGATGACATCGCGGTGCCCTTCTGTGGTCAACAGTCCGACCTTCGCGCCCTTGCGCTCGAGCAAGGCGTTGGTCGCCACGGTGG
>JAGRHX010001116.1:656-1688 GCA_020444775.1 Gammaproteobacteria bacterium | reverse complement strand
TCGTAGCCGCGGTATTCGAGCTTGCGCAGGCCTTCGAGCAGGACCGGGACGATGTTGGCGGCCGGCGAGACGGCAGCGACGATTCCGCACATTAGCGGGTGCACTCCGTGTTGGCTGTGCTATCGCACAGGGTGCGTTTGCTGCCGCCGCGAGTGGGGATGGGGGCGCATCTCATGTGGTCTTGCCTTCAATTGGATCGAACAGCTGGCGTCCCGTCTGCGTCAGCCGATAGCGCTGCAGGCGGCTTTGCGGTTTGTCGGGGATGGTCATTTCGACCAGGCTCAGATCGAGGAGCCGGCGGATCTGTTTGTGCAACTCCCCCGAAACCGTGCTGTGCCCCAGTGCTCTCGCCAGTTCGGCTTTCCCGGATGGCTGGGTGCCGAGTTGCAGGACGATCTTGGCAGCCAGCTTCGACTCTAGCCGTGACTCTAGCCGTGACTCTAGCCGTGGCAGGCTGGCTCGATCATCGTCTGACTCTTGGCGGGTGTTTGACGGGGGCAACTCCGGCGCATGCTGCTGCGCCAGGCGAATACGCAGTCGCACGCCAGTGGCGATCTCCTCGATGACCGGAGCAGGCAGACCTTGCCGGGTGGCTTCGTCGAAGATGCGCCGCACGCCGCTGCCCCATTGCTCGATCAGCCCGAGTTCGCGGAACACGCGGGCGATGACGGGGTTGCGAATGCGGGATACGCCGCTCTTCATGTCGTCGATGGTCATCCCCGGCAGCAACAGGCCGGGGCTCTCGATGTCGATGCGATCGTCGAAGAAGGCCACGCGTATCGGCGTGCCGCGCTGGGCATAGTCACTGTGAACGAGGGCGTTGATGATGGCCTCGCGCAGCATGGTCAGCGGGATGCTCCAGACGTCTTCGCGCCGCATGGCACCGAAGCGCGCGGTCTTGAAGGCGTGTTTCTTCAGGAACAGCTCGATCTCTTCCACGGCGTCGGGCAGGTGGGCGTGCACTTCGTGCTGGTCGAAGATGTCCACCTTGTCGAGTCCACGGAAGCGTCCGCACTGTATCCAGGCGTCGGG
>JAGRHX010001116.1:0-567 GCA_020444775.1 Gammaproteobacteria bacterium | reverse complement strand
AGGGATTTTTCATCCAGCGTCCGTGTCGGGCCGAACACGCGTGCCATGGCGGTCGTATCGAGGTCGTCCACGCCGAGCTCGGGCATGGGCTGCTCGTCGAAGACTTGGCCGGCGGTGGCGCGGTGCGTTTCGGCGATCCAGTCTGGTCCGGCCTGACGGTTGCTGGCGCCCAGGCGCACGTAAACGCCTGCTTCCGGCCCGAGGCTGTTGAGGTAGTGTGGGCGCGCGCTGCTGGGGAACACTTCCACGATCAGCAGCGTGCGATCGCCTACGCTTACGAGTTCGACACTGGGCACCAGGCGCGGCGAGATGCCGTCTGCAATCAGGTTGCAGATCCGCGCCTCTTCATCCAGCGGATCGCTCACGCCCAGCACCTGTCGCGCGTCACCCACCCCGATGACCAGGCAGCCGCCTGCCGCATTCGCGAACGCGACGAGCGTCTTGAGCACGTTGCGCGGCGACGAAAGGTCGCGCTTGAACTCGAGCGTCTTACCTTCGGGCTGCTGCAGGAGGTGGTCGATTGGGTGGGGCATGAAGGGGCGGGTGGGTGTCGAAAAGGCGCAGGAG
>JAGRHX010001115.1 GCA_020444775.1 Gammaproteobacteria bacterium | reverse complement strand
CCAGATCGGCCGACCGGACCGCATTCACCGGAGCCCTTTCGAGATGACGCTTTTCCTGCTTCTGGCTGGCCTGCTGACGCTGCTCGTCACGCTCTATCTGTGTTGGCCGCTGATGGCTCAACGCGGCACTGAGACAGCGACGGTTGCGGACACGGCGCTGCGGGCCGCGCTGGAAGAGGATGCGGGGTCGACGGACCAGGTGGCGGACGAGCACAGCGGCGGCAGCGATGCCCGGCCGGGACCCTCGGGTACGGCGGCAGGCACCGCGACGCCGACGCAGGCCATCTCGTCGAATGCTCGCCTGTTGGATCTGGCTCGCTCGGCGGTCCGGGATGATGCCCAGGCGCGAATCGCGCTCGAGATCCACGCGCAACGCCACGCCGCGCTCGAGCACGCCATCACCAATGACGAGCTGGATCGGGCCGAGGCCGAGGCGGAGCGCAAGGAGCTGGAGCGGGCGATTCTGGACGACCTGCAGCCCTATCTGGAAACCCAGGCCGGGCCTGCGGCACCGCGCCGCGAAACGCGTCCGCAGACACGCGGACGACCGGCGCGGCTCAGCGCCGCGGCGCTGCTGCTGTGCGTGCCCGTCGCCGCGGTGATGATCTACCTGCAGCTCGGCGCCTGGCCACTGATCGGTGTCGACCTCGCCGCGCTGCAGCGCGGTTCGACGACGGGCGGCACCGCGAGCCCGGAGCAGATGGTCGCGCGTCTCGAGCAACGGCTGCGCGAGCAACCGCAGGACGGCGCCGGCTGGCGCCTGCTGGGGCGCTCCTATCTGGTGCTCGGCAAGCCGGCAGCGGCGGTGGATGCCTACCAGCAGGCAGTGGCGCTGCTCGGCGAACAACCGGACCTGCTGGTCGAATACGCCGAGGCGGAATCGGTGCGCGACGGCTATCGATTCTCGGCCAGCGTGACCGAGCGACTGGAGCGCGCGCTGCAGCTGTCTCCCGATCACCCCAAGGCACTGCTGCTCGGGGGTCTGGCCGCCCTCCAGGGCGGTGACCAGGCGTTGGCTCGTGAACGCATCACACGGGTGCTGGATGCCTATCCGCCAGACTCGGCCGAGGCACGCACCATCCGCGACCTGCTGAGCCGCGCCGGATTGCAGTTGCCGGGAGAACGCGGCGGGAATGGCGCTGGCGACGAGCCCGCGGCCAGCGCCGCCGGCTCGACGGAGCGCCCACAGGCGGCGGGCGCCCTGCTGCACGTGACCGTGGACATCACGCCGCAGCTCCGTCAGGCCCTGGCCGCCGAGGTCGACGCGCGGGACCGCCAGCTGTTCGTATTCGCGCGCCCGGCCAACGGTCCGCGTATGCCGCTGGCGGCACGACGTCTGCCGGCGGATCAGCTGCCCATACAGCTGACACTCAGCGACGAGGACGGCATGCTGCCCGGGCGCACCCTGGCCAGCGCCGGATCGGTGATTGTCGGTGCGCGGATCAGCACCGGCGGCAATGCGACCGCGAGCAGTGGTGATCTGCAGGGCTTCAGCACCGCGGTCGACCCGAACACGCAGCCGCGGGTGACCGTCGTCATCGACAGCCGCGTGCCCTGACAGGGCGCTGACGCGGAACGGGGCGACGCGGAACGGGGCCACACCGGGAGTCGGTATCGCCCCCGGACGTGACGGGCTGCAGCACAAGCGATTGTAAATTCTTCTCGCGCGCCCGCCTCGAGCCCGCTGCAGATCGCGCCGGGCATCTCATCCACCCTCCCCTGCACGCCTGGGACCGCTGCCCGGAGGTGCTAGTGACGGCGCGCCATTGCGCCGGACATGCACAACTTATACACAGCTTGTCACGTGCTTATCCCGGCTCCACGCACAATATCTTGGGTGGTCATGACCGCTTGACTACCACTTGTTGGGGTATACACTAGCTCCAAGACCGAAGCGGCCAGACGACCTGACCAGACATCCTGGCCAGACAGCGAGACCAGACAGCGAGACCAGATATCCGCAGCGGCGTATCCACAGCCGATGTCACTGCTCCGGATGCCATCATTCCCGATGCCGCTACTCCGAGCACCCCTGCACCGAGCCGGGATGTTCCGAGCCGGGATGTTCCGGGCCGGGATGTTCCGGGCAGGGGTGTGCCAAGCAGGGGTGCTCAAGGCCCGAGAATACGCAGAGGCCGACCCGCGGTAGACCAGACTGAGCTGACGACATCCAAATCCCGCCTGAGCGCGATGTGTGATGTCGGCGGGCCTCATGGACCGGTTCAGCGCAGCCGCCAGGGCGCACCGAGCGTATTCCCAATCGAGTGTCGCCCTTGCCGGGAGTCGCCCTTGCCGGGAGTCGTGTCCGCCCGGGCGTGGTGTCCACCGGACGTGGACCGCGAGGCAGATCGCCGGGTTCGAGCACCCAGGGCCTGAACCCAGGGCCTGCACCCAGGGCCTGCACCCAGGGCCTACACACTGAGCAGCAGCATGGAGCGACATGGATTGGTCACTCGAGCATCCCACGGATACGGTTGTGAAGACGCCGCCGCGCGGAGGTCACATCCGAACACCGGCGCACCAGCCGCCCGGCACTGCAGGTCCAGGCGGCCGAGCTCGGCGATGGTGAGGTGACATGAGGTGATCAGTCGCGATCATCACTCGCCATCATCATTCGCCATGGATATCGCCGACCCTGCGGCAAGCAGGACGGCCAGTCGACTGGCCAGCTGGTCGGACGACCAACCGGGTCGACTCGCCCTCGGCAAGCAGGCCTGGAGCGCGCGAGCATCTGACCTGACAACAGATTGACGGAGACGCGGTGCGCGACTGGACGCGTGCCCACAAGGGGGAATCTGGAGAATGAAACTGGCCCACAGCACCAGCGCGGAGCAGTTCTCGACCTCGGTCGCGGATATTGCCCTGCAACCGGCATCGCGCGACATCTGGGACAAGAAGTATCGTCTCAAGACCAAGGACGGCAGGGTGCTGGATCAGGAGGTGGACGACACCTTCAAACGCGTGGCGCGCGCGCTGGCCGATGTGGAGAAGACCCCGGACAAGCGTGCGCTATGGTTCGAGAAGTTCCTGCGCGCGCTGCGTCAGGGTGCAATTCCGGCCGGGCGCATCGTCTCCAATGCCGGCGCGCTCGCGCACAAGCCGGCCACCTCCACCATCAACTGCACGGTGTCCGGGACCATTGGCGATTCGATGGACGACATCTTGCAGAAGGTGCACGAGGCCGGGCTGACGCTGAAGGCCGGATGCGGCATCGGCTATGAGTTCTCGACGCTGCGACCCAAGGGCGCCTACGTGAGCGGCGCCGGTGCCTACACCTCGGGTCCGCTATCGTTCATGGACATCTATGACAAGATGTGTTTCACCGTGTCCTCGGCCGGTGGCCGACGCGGTGCGCAGATGGCGACCTTCGACATCGGTCATCCGGACGTGCTGGATTTCATCCGTGCCAAGCGTGAGGACGGCCGTCTGCGTCAGTTCAACCTTTCCCTGCTGATCAGCCGCGAATTCATGGACGCGGTGGAGCAGGATCGCGACTGGCAGCTCGCCTTCCCGATCACCAACGGCGAGGCCGACAGCGAGCAGCTCGATCTGAACGACACCGATCGCTTCGTCTGGCGTCACTGGCCGCGGACCGATGGCTATGTGTCGGATGCGCAGGGCCGGGTCGCGTGTCGTATCTACAGATCGCTGAAGGCGCGACGGATCTGGGACCTGATCATGTCCTCGACCTACGACTTCGCCGAGCCGGG
>JAGRHX010001114.1 GCA_020444775.1 Gammaproteobacteria bacterium | reverse complement strand
CGCTTGCGCCGCTCGGCAGCCTCGGCCTTGTGAATCGTCTCGGCCTTCTCGCGGACCTCGGCCTCCTTGCGCAACTCCTCGTCGAGCCGGCGCTGATGGGCCTTGGCTTCCTCCTGCAGCTTCAACCGGGCATCGCTGATGCGCCGATCCTGCTCCGGGGGACGCCGGCCGGTGCGCGCGGCACCGGTGCGCCCGCCGCGATTGCGCACCTCGACGGTCACCGTGGTCTTGCCGCGGCCGCCAGCACGACTGGCGGGCACCTTGAGCTCGCTGACCGCGGCTCGCTTGACGGTCAGCTTGCGCACCGGCGCAGCGGCCGCCTCGGCCTTGCCGTGCAGCTTGCGCAGATGCATGAGCAGCTGACGCTTGTCCTCGTCGTTGATGGGCTCGTCGGCATCATTGTGAGGTAATCCCGACTCGCCGAGCTGTGCGAGCAGGCGGTCGACTGGAATCCCGACCTGCTTGGCTAGCTGTCTGACCGTTACCTCTGCCATTCATCCCCCTGAGTGCTCGAAATACGCACTGAATACCTGTTGCACGCTGGCTGGCTGAGTCTCATGCGCGTCATCGACGCCGCTGCTCGCCTTGCCACAATCGAATTCGTCAAACTGCATCCGCTCCTGCGACCCACGCCTATGGTGAGTCGCTCTCGTCTTCCTCGAACCAGATCGCCCGCGCGGACATGATCAAGTCACCGGCGCGCTCACGTTCGACGTCCGCCATGTCCATCAGATCGTCGATGGACAGCTCCGCCAGATCCTCGCGGCTGACCACGCCGTGGCGGGCGAGCGCTCGTGCCAGGTCTTCGTCCATGCCATCGACATCGAGCAGATCCTCGGCCGGCTCCTGGTCACTGAGCCCTTCTTCGCTTGCGATCTCACGAGTGAGCAAAACATCACTGGCACGTGACTGCAGCTCGCGCACCGTGTCCTCGTCGAACTCGTCGATCTCGAGCATCTCTGCCTCTGGCACGTAGGCGATGTCCTCGATCGAGGTAAAGCCCTCTTGCAGCAGGATCTGCGCGAGCTCCTCTTCGACGTCGAGCTGTTCCATGAACATGGTGAGAATACGCTGCGTCTCGGCTTCGTTCTTTTCCGCCGACTGCGCCTCGGTCATGACGTTCAGCTCCCAGCCAGTCAACTGGCTGGCGAGCCGGACGTTCTGTCCACCACGTCCGATGGCCTGCGAGAGCTGCTCCTCGGCGACCGCCACGTCCATCGCATGGGCGTCCTCGTCCATGACGATGGACAGGACTTCGGCCGGCGACATCGCGTTGATCACGAACTGCGCGGGATTCTCGTCCCACAAGATGATGTCGACTCGCTCACCGGCGAGCTCGTTGGATACCGCCTGCACACGCGATCCACGCATGCCCACGCAAGCACCGACCGGGTCGATCCGCGGCACCCGGGTTCGCACGCCGATCTTGGCCCTGGAGCCCGCGTCGCGCGCGCAGTTCACGATCTCGATGAGACCCTCGCCTATCTCGGGCACTTCGAGCTTGAACAGCTCAATCATCAGCTCCGGCGCGGTGCGGCTCATGAACAGCTGCGGGCCACGGGCCTCCGAGCGCACATCACGCAGGTAGCCCCGGATTCGATCGCCCGGTTTGACGATCTCGCGTGGGATGAGCTCGTCGCGAGTGATGATCGCTTCCGCATTGCCGCCCAGGTCGACAATCACCGAGCCACGTTCGAGCCGCTTGACGACACCACTGACGAGCTCGCCGACGCGATCGCGGTAAGCCTCGACCACCTGCGACCGCTCGGCCTCACGAACCTTCTGGACGATGACCTGCTTGGCCTGTTGAGCGGCAATCCGACCGTAGTCGACAGATTCTATGGGCTCCTCGACGAACTCACCGGCCTGCGCTTCCGGACTGGTCTCTCGGGCCTTGCTCAGCAGGATCTGTCGTTCAGGCACGAACAGACGAGGGTGTGTTTCGTCGTCTTCGGTCTGCTCGGGCAACTCGTCCGGGTCGAAGACGATCTCGTGGTCGTCGACGATCTCCCAGCGCCTGAACGTCTCATAGTCGCCGGTGTCGCGGTTGATGCTGACGCGCACGTCGATATCTTCGCTTTGACGCTTTCGGGTCGCGCTCGCCAGCGCCGCCTCGAGCGCCTCGAAGATGACGTCCGGCGCGACGCCCTTCTCGTTCGACACGCCGTCAACGACCGTGAGTATCTCTTTACCCATACAAGCCTACTCATCAATATCCAACATCGTTCCCCGGGGCCCGGAGCTGCATCAGCTCTAGGTGCCTGGGCCTACCGGCGCACGATGCACAAGCATCGCCGGATCCTGGTCCGGTCACCGCCAACTCGACCGCCGACGGTGCCCGGAGCCGCCGTCAAGCGGTGCTTTCGCCGTCGTCCCCCGTGGAACCCCGTCGATTCCAAGTCGCATTCACCACTGCGGGATCAATCGTGCAGAGCCAATCTCGTCCAGATTCAACCGATGCCGCTGGCCTTCGGCATCCTCGAGCGTCACGATTCCGTCCTCGACCGAGAGCAACGTCCCGGCAAAGTTCCGCCGGCCATCGATATCCACCCGGGTCCGCGCGCGCACCTGCTCGCCCAGATGGCGCAGGTAGTGCGCCTCGCGAAACAACGGCCGGTCGAATCCCGGCGAGGACACTTCGAGGTCGTACTCACCGGCGATCGGATCCGCGAGGTCGAGCAAGGCACTGACGGCGTGGCTGACCCGTTCACAGTCGTCGACACCGATGCCGTGATCCGAGTTCGCCTGATCTGAAGGCGCCGGTGCGGGGTCCGCCTGGTCGATGTACAGGCGCAACAGCGAGCGTCGGCTGCGTTGTCGCAGTTCGACGCCGAGCAGCTCGTAACCGAGCTCGCTCACAGCCGGCTCGATGAGCTCGAAAATCCGCTGTTCTTGCGCATGCATCCGATCGAACAACACCCTTGGGTCAACGTATCGGCCCAAAAACAAAAAGTGGGCACAAGGCCCACTCTTCGATACCAAAACGCAGTGTCTGGTCTTCGCTGCATCCGAGCCGCTCGCACTCAGGGGCACCGATTGGGTACCGATGAGCCGCGCAGCCATCTCGCTCCGGTCGTCCTTGGATATCGTCCTCGACTTTCGCCGTCAGCTGTGCCCGATGCGGTATACCCCCTGACTGGTCGGTATACCGGGCAGACACATCTGTCTGGTCCGTCTGGGACGTATCGACCGGCGCGAGACCGGGCGCTAAAGACTGCGATTCGATGCAGACACTGCATGCTCCTGGTATCCATATGAACGCTCGGGTCGAAATCCTCGATACCGGCCTGGATGGCGGCCCGGGTCAGACCATGCGTCGCATATGGTGTCAGACTGAAACCTCGTCGTATCTTCGCCCGGACTCAAGCGAGCCCGGAGTTGCCGATGTCCGATGACACACCTGACATACCGTCGGCAGCCATCGGCGGTCAGCATGCTGCCGCGAAGGCAGCTTACAGCGTTACGCTGTCGCGGGTGTTGGATATCCACCACCCGCTCCCGTAGGCACAGCGTCTTCGCCATGTCGTCTTCGCCATGTCGGTATGATACCGATTCTGCGTCCTGCGGCGTGTACGCATCCGCCCGAATCCGCTCTGGCAGGCGGTCGGCGGACCCGGTCGAGCGCACAGGGGCCCTGCACTCAGGTCATGACACAGCTGGTCATGGCACAGCTGGCTCGTCGGCCGCTCCGACATCATCCGATGTTCGGACAATCGGCATCAGGCCAACTAAAAAGCCCCTGCTCAAGGGGCTTATTCTTTGTGGTAGCGGGGGCAGGATTCGAAC
>JAGRHX010001113.1 GCA_020444775.1 Gammaproteobacteria bacterium | reverse complement strand
TCTGCAGACGCTCTGGGATTATCTGCTGCCGGCGCTCGGCGAAGAGCCGAACGAGCAGCACCGGTGATATCGATGCGACAACAATATCGGCTCACGCTCATCATCCAGGGACCGCTGCTATCGGCAGCCGCCGGTGGCCTTGTCCATGGTGTCGACGCCATGATGGTACGCGAGCCATCGACACTGCTGGGTGTCCCCGGGGCACCGGCATTACCCGGCAGCCTGGTGCGGGGTAACCTGCGGCATACCCTGAGCTACTTCGCGCGCGCTCTGGCCGACGCCGGCACCAGCGAATCGGCTCGAGCACGGGATCAGCTCAGCAGCCATATCGACCGTTGGTTCGGCCGCGAGGGCAACCCCGAGCCGACGCCGTGGGACGGGCCAGCCAGCGCCTCGAGCCCGCCGAGGCCGCATTCCGATCTCGCCACGGCTCGGCAGCCGGCGGGACCCGTCGGTTCGCGTGCCAGCTTGGGCTTCGATCACCTCTGGCGTCTCACGCAAGCAACGAATCTTCCGGCAAGCACGCGAACGCGGATTCGGATCGAGGCGGACACGGGGCTGGCCGCGCCGGGGATGCTGCAGGTGGTCGAAGATTGCTTTGCGGTGGACACCCCCTACCACTTCGAAGGGCTCGTCCGATGCCGGTTTACATCGGGCGATCCGGACCGCGAGCGAGCCGATTTCGAGCGCTGGCTGCCCAAGGCCCTCAACTATATGAGCGCCATTGGTGCCTTGAAGGGGATTGGCCATGGCCGGCTCAGCGATCATCGTCTGACACGAGAGGCCGTTGCCACGCCCAGCCCGCCTATCCGACCACCACACATCGACTGTCGCAGACTGGGGATCACCCTGCACCTGGACCGCGCCTTCTTCCTGGGCCGCTCCAAGACCGCCGACAGCAACCAGCTCGAGTCGGTCACCGAGATTACCGGAGCGACCATCAAGGCGGTGCTCGCCGAGGGGCCGCTGGGCAAACGGCTCAAGCAACAGCGTGACTGCTTCGACGGCCTGCTGGTCACCCATGCCGTGGCCTCACTCCGGCACCAGCCGATGCGGCACCCGCCCTGGCCGCTCAGTCTCTGCCGATTCGACGACCAGCTTCGGGATGTCGGCCTGCACCGCGCGCCGTGCCTGCTCATGCGGCTCGCCAACCAGGAACCGCACCCGGCTGCCGACCGAGGTGTCATCGGCATCGCTGACGTGGACTCATCACCAGGTTGGCTCTCGACACCGAGCTTCGCGCTCGACTGGAAGGAGAAGGACCAGCAGGCGGTGGCCGCCGAGTTGCAACGGCGCTTCAGCTGGGGACGGCCGAGCCCCCGGCGCACGCTGACCCTTCACACGGCCATCACGGACGAGCGCAATATCGCCGCCGAGGGTCAGCTCTTCAGTCTGCTGTGCGTGGAGCCGGATACGCTGTGCTGGCTCGCCGACATCGATCTGAGTCACATCGAGTGCGACACGCAGCGGACCCACTTCTATGAGTTGCTGTGCGAGGCCTTCGCGAGCGGCCTGGATGATATCGGCAAGACCCGCGCGCACGCCGACGTGTCCCTGGTGCATGGTGGTCACAACGCACCCGCCACATGCTTCCGCTCGCACCAGGGATTGCATCTGATCACACTCTTCAGCGAGGCCAGGCTGATCGATGAGCAGGCGCTCGCCGGGATGATCCCTGACGGCATCGACGCGGCCGGCAGCGATCGGATCACGGCCCTCTATAGACGCTACTTCGCGCGGATCTCCAACGGCACGCTACGTCTCAGTCACTGCTATACGCGAGAGCGACTGGCGGGCGGTCTGGCGTACCACCTGCGATTTCGTGCGCCCGCCGGCGAGCCCAACTATGCCCCCACCTGGCTGACCCAGGCGGGCAGCGTGTTCGCGCTGGCGCCGGTCGATGGCCATTCGCCGCCTGAGGTGGAGCGGCACCTGCGTCTGTGGTCGCGACGGGGCCTCCCGGTGGCGGCCGATCGGGAAACGGACGATTGGCGCAGCGATCCCTACCGCCCCGAGAATGGCTACGGTGAGATCCGTATCAACCACCCCCCACAGCGTCTGCTGACTGAGGCCGGACCCGGATTTCGTTATGTGGCCTGCTGATCGCCTGTCCGGTCCCTACGAGCGGGTGACGCTGAGCCTGCTCGTCGAATGTCGAAGTCCGATGCATCTTGGCTCCGGGCGGAGTCTACCCCGGTTCGCCGAGAACGAGGCATTGGACTGTGCTGCGCTGTGTGTCGACCCGGCTGGTCGGCGCTTCATCCCTGGCGCCTCCTGGCGTGGCCTGCTGCGTGCCCTGGTCGTGCGTCTGCTAGAAGATCGCCCCGCCAAGGAGGCCACGCTCGAAGCCCTGTTCGGCAGCGCCAAACGCGCACAAGAAGGATCGCAAAGCGAGTCGCCTGCCACTTTGGAGAATATCGGTCGCCAAGGTGCGCTGCGTGTCTTCGACACCCTGGTCAGCGATAGCGTTTCATCGAGCACGCAGACCCAAGTGGCTATCGATCCTGTCACTGGCACGGCGCTCGAGGCCCATCTGTTCAGCACCGAGCTGCTGCCTGCAGGCACCCAGCTCGAGCTGCGCCTGCTGCTCGAGCGGGTCGAGGGCGAGCAGGTGTCCCTGTTGCTGGATGCGCTACAGCGCTTGGATTCGGATCCGCTGGCCCGTCTGGGTTCCGGCAAGTCCCAGGGATGGGGCCAGCTACGGGTGATCGGCAGCACGCCGACCGCGGCGGCCGGCGGGGAAACGGTTACATCTCACAAGCCACCGCTTGACCGTGACGCTGAAACTGCGCTGCGATTTGAGCTTCGGGTATTGACACGCGCAGCCTTCGTGTCATGGCTTGCAGAGACGGCGCAGCCGGGCACCGAGCTCGCCGACTATTTCGAGACCGTGACACTCACGCGCCCGCGCTCGACCCATCTCGGCGATGAGTGCCGGCTCCTCGAGCTGAGCTTGCGACCGCTGGAGCCGCTGCTGATCGGGCAAGCAGCCGAATCGAACGGAGATCCCGCCCGCCATGAGCAACGCCGAAACCACCTCCTGGCCCGGGTTGCACTGGATGCCGACGGCGAGCCCACCGCCATCGTCCCCGGCAGCAGCTTGAAGGGGCTCCTGCGTGGACGGACCGGCCGGATACTACGCACCATCGCGCATACCCAGATCGGCCAGGTGGACAATCAGCAGGTAGATGCGCTGCTAGCGAGGCTGTTTGGCAGCCCCAGCCATGGCCGTGGCTGTCTGTGGCTGAGCGACGCAGTCGGCGCGCTGCCTACGGACGAACCCTGCCTTGAGCGCGTCCTGATCGGCATCGACCGCTTCACCGGTGGAAATAGCAGCGGCGCGCTGTTCGAAGCGCATTGCGTGTTCCCGGCCGCACTGCACACACGGCTGTGGCTTAGCGAGGCTTGGCTCCCCGAGCCCGAGCGAGCACCGATACGCCTGCTGCTGGCATTTCTCCTGCGCGACCTGCTAGAGGGCGATATGCGGCTCGGCTGGGGCAAGGCACGCGGCCTCGGTGGCTTCGATGCAACGCTGCTTGGGTTCGACAGCGTCGACTGGCTGGCGTGGCCGGCTCTCATGCACGAGCCAGGCTTTCTGGCCTGGCTTGGTGATCGCGAGACCGCGCACGCGCTCTTGTTGGATTGGCTGCGGGGTCGCACACCGATCGCGTCCGAGGAGGCGCATCCATGAAATTCTTCAATCCCTATCAGTTCCTCCCGGTCGAGCGTGTGACCGAGCATCGTGTGGCGGCGAGAAG
>JAGRHX010001112.1 GCA_020444775.1 Gammaproteobacteria bacterium | reverse complement strand
TCGGTGGACAAGGGCCTGTACGCGGTGAACTTCGGCGGTGGTCAGGTGGACATCACCTCCGGTCGCTTCGTGTTCTCGGCCAGCGAGGCCTATCTCATCGAGAAGGGCCGGATCACGCGACCGGTGAAGGGTGCGACCCTGATTGGCAATGGCCCCGAGGCCATGCAACGGGTGAGCATGGTCGGCAACGACCTGAAGCTGGACTCTGGCGTGGGCACCTGTGGCAAGGAGGGACAGAGTGTGCCGGTCGGCGTGGGCCAGCCGACCCTCCGGGTGGATGGACTGACGGTGGGTGGCACCGCGATGTGACCGCTCCGCGCCGCGCGCACTGGCCACGGCCCAATCCGCCTCAGATCCGGCCCTCAAATCTGGCCTTCAGACCTGGCCATCAGACCTGGCCTTCTGATCTGGCGCTGGGGGCCGGCACCGCCGGCCGCCACACCAGCCAGACGAAGCATATCGCCTGCAACAGCAGCACCGACCCGAAAGCCAGCCCGTACCCGAGCGGCGTATAGCCCTGCCCCGCGCCACTGTCGCCGGCCACGGCGGTCAGCTCGATGATCGCACCGATGCCCCACTGCGCGGCGAACGCACCGCCGAACACCAACAGATTCAGGGCCGTTACCACCCGGCCGGCAAGCGCTGGCGGCCAGATCTGACTCAGGTGGGTGAAGAACAGGATACCGCTCGCGCCGAAACAGGCGAAACCACACCACAGCAACAACCCCGGCACCGGCAGCTCGAGCACCAGCGCGAGCTGAAACAACATGAAGACGATCGCACAGCCGATAGCCGTATCGAGGGTGCGGATACCGATGCGCTGCAGGCGCTCGGCCAGGGCGCCGCTGAGGAAGAAGCCCGCGACCAGCGACAGCGCGACGAAGAACAGGTGAGCGGCGACCGTGTCCCGATCCAACCCCGCCACGTCACTCATCCACGGCCCGGCCCACAGCCCCTGCATGGACAGCAGGGCGGCGTGTAGCGCGGTCGCCGCCGGTGCGATGCGCCAGAACGCGGCTGAGCGATAGATGGACAGCAGTCCGGCGACGAGATCGGCAAAAGCGGGGGGCGACTCGCGTCCCAGCTCCTGCGCTCGCCGCGGCACCATGGTCCAGACCAGCACCGCGGCGACCGCCGCCAACAGGGCGAATATCTGGAACACCCCGCGCCAGTCGGTGAAGGCCAACATGGCCTCCACCGGCCGGGTGGCACAGAGCGCGCCCAGCCCCCCCGCGGTCATGATGCAGGCATTGACCAGCGGCAGCCGTTCACTGCTGAACCACAAGGTGGTGGCCTTGAGTGAGGCCATCAGCGCGGCCGAGACCCCGACACCAATGAGCGCCCGTCCCAGCAGCACGCCGGCGAACGAGGGACTGAATGCGATCACCGCGCTGCCCGCCGCCGCCAGCATCAGCAGCACCGCGTTCACCCGCCGCGGGCCATAGCGGTCGAGCAGGATCCCCAACGGTAGCTGGAAGCCGGCGAAGGTCAGGAAGTACACGCTGGTCAACAGACCGAGGCTGGCTGCGCCGACCCCCAGGTCGGTGCTCAGGTCCGGGGCGATCACCGCGTTCACGTTGCGGACCATGTACGAGAAGAAATACCCGGCCGCGAACGGCACGAAGACGCGCAGCGCGGTCAGCAACCGGATGCCGGCTTCACTGCTGGAAACAGGGGTCGTGCTCAAATTCCGCTCTGCCGTGTAGTTTCGCGAGCCGCTCGGACATCGCCCGCGGCGCTGGTGATTCGATGCGCTTGCAGGTGTGCTCAGGTGTCGACTGCAGGAGCAGGCTCGTCGCCGGTCGGATTCAGCCAACGGTAGACGATGACGGCCCCCAGCAGACTCATCGACGCGGCCATCATCCAGGTCCAGGCCGGCCCGGCCTGAGCCCATAGATAGCCGCTCAGCAGGCTCCCCAGGGCACCGCCGGCGCCAAAGCCGATGCTCGAGTACAAGGCCTGACCACGACCGGCGGCGCTACCACCGAAGCGCTCGTGTATCAGTCGGATGGCGACCACATGATATAGACCGTAGCTCGCCGCGTGCAGCAGCTGTGTCGAGACGACGACGATCGGTAGCTCGGCGAAGCCGGCGAGCAGCGTCCAGCGCAGCGCGGTCAGCAGGAAACACCAAAGGAACAACGGTCGCATTGCCACCGCGGCGAAGATGCGCGGCATGCACAGGAACAATACGATCTCGGCCAGCACGCCGAGCGACCACAGCACACCGATGGCGAAGCCGCTGTAGCCCAGGCTCTTCAGGTAGATGGAGAAGAACACGTAGTAGGGCCCGTGACTGACCTGCATCAGGAAGCAGGCCAGCAACAAGGCCAGCACCTCCGGTCGGCGTAGCGCGGCAAGCACGCCGGTCGCATCACTCTTGCACGCAGGCGCCGGTGGCTCGCTGATCAGGAAGCTGGCGAGTCCGATACAGGCCATGACCGCGACCACGACCCAGGGCAGGGAATCCAGGCCGGCGCGATCGAACAGCTCACCGCCGGCCATCACCGCGATGATGAAGCCGATCGAGCCCCACAGCCGCACCCTGGAGTATCGACTCGACTCGTCCCCCAGGTGGGCCAACGTGACCGCCTCGAACTGTGGCAGCGTGGCGTTCCAGAAGAACGCATAGGTCATCATGCAAAGCGCCAGCAGCACGAAGCCGTCAGCCGCGGGCACACAGGCAAAGGCCAGCAGCGAGACCAGACAGGCCATGCGGATGATGCTCAGACGACGCCCCGAACGATCCGCGACGCTGCCCCACAGATAGGGCGCGGCAATCTTGGTGGCAGTCATGATCGCCATCAGCGATCCGATCTGACGGGCATCGAATCCCCGGTCGGCCAGATACAGCGACCAATAGGGACCGAACAGACCGACCTGGGTGAAGAACAGCAGGTAGAAAGCAGACAGACGCAGCAAGGGGGCAGCGGCCACAGCCGTGCCGTGCAGCCCGCCATGCACGTCACGCGCCACCGACACCGAGGCGCTCGGCTCGCCCGCGGCCTTGCTCATGATGGGCTGCGAAGGATCGTGCCGCTGGATTTCAAACGGGGTCGACCACGGGACCCGCCCGCCAATCCGGCAGCGGATCGTCGGCACCGGCGCGGGCAGGGATCGTCGGGGTCTGGGTATGGACCTCGGCGCATTGCGCCCGATGCCGCAGCAGATGGTCCATCAGCACCAGCGCCAGCA
>JAGRHX010001111.1 GCA_020444775.1 Gammaproteobacteria bacterium | reverse complement strand
TCTGGTGATCTGGGACAATCGCTGCGTGCTACACCGCCGTGGCCGGCTGGATCCGACCACGCGTCGCATGATGCATCGCACCCAGGTGCAGGACGAAGCACGCCCGGTGGCCGGCTGGGCCTGAGCCCGGCACGCCACCACCCGCGCGGCGACGGACGCCGCGCTCAGGTGTCCTCAACGCGCGGCGACGGACGCCGCGCTCAGGTGTCCTCAACGCGCGGCGACAGACGCCGCGCTCAGGTGCCTGTCGCGGCCGGTCGCCGCAGCCCCAGGTGGTCGCGCAGGGTGTGCCCCTGGTACTCGCGTCTGAACAAACCACGTGCCTGCAGACGCGGAATCACCTCGGCGACGAACACATCGAGCATCCACGGCAGAACCGGCGGCATCAGGTTGAAGCCGTCGGCGGCGCCGTCGGTCAGCCAATCCTCCATCATTGCCACCAGCTGCTCCGGCGTGCCGGCGAAGGTGTAGTGACCGCGGGCGCCGGCCAGCCTGGCGAGCAGCTGACGCAACGTCGGGCGCTCGCGGCGCACCAGATCGATGATCACCTCGGTGCGGCTGCGGGCCGCCTGCACGCTCGACGGATCGGGCAGATCGTCGACCGACAGCGGCTGATCCAGCGGCAGATGCGAGAAGTCGACGCCGCCGAAACGACCGGACAGGCGCTTGCGTCCGACCTCGACATCGGTGAGCGCGTTGAGCTCCTCGGACAGTCGCAGGGCCTCGTGCTCGGTGCTGGCGAGCAGCGCGCTGAGACCGGGCAGGATGAGGATCTGATCCGGTTGTCTGCCGTGCTCGATGGCGCGTGCCTTCAGGTCCGTATAGAAGGCCTGCGCGCTGCGTTTCTCCAGGTGCGCGGTGAACACCGCCTCGGCGTGCCGGGCGGCAAACGCGCGTCCGACATCAGAGGAGCCGGCCTGCACCAACACCGGCCGTCCCTGCGGACCACGCGGCAGGTTCAGCGGACCACGCACCCGATAATAGTGCCCCTCATGGTCTACGGGTCTGATCCGACTTGCATCGGCGTACAGACCGCTGGCTCGATCGTCGAGCACGGCGTCGTCCGCCCAGCCGTCCCACAGTCCCTTGACCACGCTCATGTACTCCTCGGCGCGCGCATAGCGTTCGGCATGGCTGACCTGGGCGGTGTCACCGAAGTTGCCGGCCGCGCCGACCGACCACGAGGTGACGATGTTCCAGCCGGCCCGGCCGTTGCTGATGTGATCCAGCGAGGCGAACTGACGGGCCAGATTGTAGGGCTCGGTATAGGTGGTCGACGCGGTCCCGATGAGGCCGATACGACGGGTCGCGCCAGCGAGCGCGGCCAGCGTGGTGATCGGCTCCAGCCAGTTGAACGGCGCATGCGCGACGTCGTCCCACAGCGCCAGCGTGTCGGCCAGGAAGATCGAATCCAATAGCCCCCGCTCGGCGGTACGCGCCAGCGACTCGCAGTAGGCGATGTCGCTCAAGGACAGCGGTGAGGCCTTGGGGTGTCGCCACGAGGCCTCGTGATGGCCACGGCTTTGAATGAACAGATTGAGGTGTAGACGTCGCCGCATGGATTGGCTGCCTCCGCGATTGACGACGCCGGAAACAAACCGGGATGACCCGGCCGCAACCGACGGTCTGATGCGTTTATCGCCGGCCGGGCCGGCGTAGCGGTGGTTGACGTCGCTGCGCGGGTCTCGGGCAGTGAGCGCGCCCTCATGGTATTTCGAACGGCGCCCAGCGTCACGACAACCGGATGGACGAGGCCACGTCGCGATGCGCTTCGTGCTCGCGTATGCTCGACCTGCGGCCGCATTCGCGGCCAGGCTCGCCGCGGACGGAGTCCACGGCCAGCCTTCGCACAGTGGGGAGTCGCCATGAAGATCGTCGACATGCAGGTGCGCCTGCTGCGTATCCCGACCAGCCTGAATATCTATCAGGACGTTTCGGCGCGCTTCGCCATGCACAGTTTCTGCCTGGTCGAGCTGCGTACCGAGGATGGCCTGAGCGGCATCGGTGACGCGTTCTGCTGGGGCTGTGAGCACGCCGTGTCCGGCATGCTGAATCACACCTTGAAAGACCGCGTGCTCGGCCAGGATGCAACCCGCATCCGGGCCTTGACCGAGCAGCTGTTCCGATCCATGGGCGGCACAGGTCTCGCCGGTGTCGGCGCTTTCGCGCTGGCCGGGATCGAGATCGCGCTGTGGGACCTGG
>JAGRHX010001110.1 GCA_020444775.1 Gammaproteobacteria bacterium | reverse complement strand
TGTCCGGCAGGTCCAGACGGGCAACGCTGCGACCGACCAGTCGATAGTCGGCGGTCGGCTTCAGCGGCGGCCGACGCTGCAGCGGTGCGCGCAGGTCGACCTCGTCGGCCAGACGCCAGTAGTCGAAACCGGTCGGCTCGCCATCCGCGAGGAATTCGCCGTTCTCCACCGACAGCGATTCCAGCGCGCAGTTCAGGCGTCGGGCCAGATGCTCGAGCATCCGCGTACGCAGCTCGGCGCAGACCAGACGGATGGAAGCCCCAGAGACCTCCACCGATAGACTCGCGGTGGTGTAGCGCTCGTCGGGCCCCTCGGCGCTGCTGCCGGACAACATACGCACCGACTGGATTGGCAGGTCCAGCTCCTCGGCCGCGATCTGACACAGCGCGGTGACGATACCCTGGCCCATCTCGACCTTGCCGGTGCCGATACGCACGCTGCGATCGGGCAGGATGCGGACCCAGCGATCGAGGTCCGGGTTCTCGGCCAGGCTGGCTGGAAGCTCCAGTGCTGCAGACGGTTTGCCGACGCTCATGCCGCACCCTCCCCCCGCAAGCTCCCGGCCGCTCGGGCGACTGCGCGGATGATCCGCGTGTGGGCGCCACAGCGACACAGATGCGCGTCCAGGGCCTGCACGATGTCATCCCGCTCGGGCTCGGGATTACGCATCAGCAAGGCGGCGGCGCTGACCAGTATGCCGCTCAGGCAGAATCCGCATTGACCCGCCTGCTCGTCGAGGAAGGCCTGTTGCAGCGGGTGCAGCTCACGACCCTGGTAGCTCACGCGCTGTCGCGCCGGCACGCACTCGGCGAGCCCCTCCAGGGTGACGATGCGGGCACCGTCGAGGCCGACCAGGCTACGCCCGCAGGCGCGCACCGGCTGATCGTCGATCAGCACCATGCAGCTGCCACACTGCTCGAGCCCGCAGCCGAAGCGCGTGCCCTTGAGGTCCAGATCGTTACGCAGCGCGTCCAGCAGGGTGCGTCCAGCATCGCCACGCAACCGCCGCGAACGACCGTTGACGGTCACCTCGACCTCGATACCGGCACCTTTGGACTCGTCGTCATTCATCGGCGCAGACCTCTTTGCTCGTGCCCTGGTGTAGCGTCGTGGCTGGGCGTCGCGACTGGCGGCAACCTCGACCGCCCGAAGTTTTCTTGCTTACAATGCCTGCAAGGACGGAGCGCCTCAATGCCCAGGCTGGTCACCGTACAGGTGTCGAGTCATGCGCAGGCGCCAGCCGGCCGGCACCGCGACGCCGGCAAGACGAAGATTGGCACAACCGAAATTCATGTCACCGCACGCCATCGGCATGCAATCGCGACAAGCGATCTGCCGCTGGCTCCTGCCCGGGCCCATCACCCATGCTTGACCGACTACTGGATCGCGCAGGCCTGCTGTCACGCGTCGTCGTCTGGATAGGCGGCGCCCTGCTCCTGTTCGCCGCCGTCATGACCACCATCGACGTGCTGTTGCGCAAGTTTCTCAACTGGTCGTTCGGCGGCGCCGACGAGATCGGCGGCTATCTTTTCGCGGTCGCCACTGCATTCGCCATGGCACATGCCATGTTGACCCGCACCCATGTACGTATCGACGCCCTCTACGGCATCCTGCCCGCAAGGGTGCAGACGGTGCTGGATCTGCTCGCATTCCTGCTGCTCGGTGGTTTCCTGGCGATGCTCACCGAGCGTGCCTTCCAGGTCTGGTGGAGCAGCTACGAGAGTTCCTCGGTCTCGGTCACCCCGCTGGTCACTCCGCTGGCGATACCACAGGGATTCTGGTTCGCGGGCTACGTGTTCTTCATGATCGTCTTCGTGCTGGTGCTGCTGCGTCTTGCCGTAGCGGTGTTCCAGCGTGACTGGGCGAAGATCGACGCACTGGTCGGCGCCCGTAGCATCGACGAGGAACTGGAGGAGGAGCTACACCACGCCGAGGCCGAGATTGCCCGCGAGCACGCGCAGCTCGAACGTGAGCGCGGTGACGGACATCAACCGGGACATCAACTGGGACACATGCCGGACGCATCGTCGTCCGCGCGCGGCGACGACGATCCAAAAAACGGCAACAAAGGGGCTTGAACCGTGCTGGCCTGGACCACAATCATCCTGCTCGGATTACTTGCCCTCAGCGTGCCGGTGGCGGCCACGCTCGGCCGGCCCGGCTTGATCCTCGACAGCATCTACTCGCTGATGCCCTTGCATCTGGCGCTTGGCGAGGTCGTCTGGCAGAACTCGGTCGAATACGTGCTGGTTGCCATACCGCTGTTCATCATGCTCGGCGAGATCCTGCTGCGCGCCGGTATCGCGGAGCGGATGTACAACGCCATGATGCAGTGGCTGTCCTGGTTGCCCGGCGGCACCATGCATTCGAACATCGGCTCGTGCGCGATCTTCGCCGCGTCCTCGGGCTCGAGCGTGGCGACCGCGGCAACGGTGGGCACGGTGGCCTATCCGGAGATCGCACGACGCGGCTACAACGAGCCGCTGTTCCTCGGCACCCTGGCTGCCGGCGGTACCCTCGGCATCCTGATCCCGCCGAGCATTCTCCTTCTGACCTACGGTGTGTTTACGCAGACCCATATCGGCAAGCTTTTTGCCGCGGGTCTTGTCCCCGGCCTTGTCGGCGTCGCCGGCTATATCATCGCCATCCGCTGGTCACTGTGGAGGCGCCCCGAACTGGCGCCGCCGCCCGGTGCCGGCACGGAAGAATCGGCGCGCGTGAAGGCTGGCAGGCTGCTGAGAATCTGGCCGGTCCTCGCGCTCTTCGGGCTCGTCATGGGCGGCATTTACGGTGGCGTCATGACATCGACCGAAGCCTCCGGCGTCGGCGCGTTCGGCGCGTTCATCCTTGCCCTGTCAAGGCGTGGCTTTTCGCTGAGGGCTCTCTATGCCGTCCTGATCGATTCAGGCCGTCTCAGCGCCGTGATTTTCGCAATCATTCTTGGTGCGGCCTGCTACGCCGAATTCCTCAACCAGAGCGGCATTCATCGGGCGTTGACAGCAACCATCACTGGCGCGGGGATACCCCCTTACGCGGTCATCCTGATGATCATCGGCATCTACATTCTGCTCGGCTGCGTGCTCGACAGCGTTGCGCTGGTGCTTCTGACCATTCCGCTCTTCTTCCCGGTGATCGTCGGGCTCGGCTACGACCCGGTCTGGTTTGGCGTATTGCTCGTCATCGTCACCGAGCTCGGCCTGATCACG
>JAGRHX010001109.1 GCA_020444775.1 Gammaproteobacteria bacterium | reverse complement strand
GGCGATGTTCTCGGCAATCGTGCCGTTGAACAGCACGACGTCCTGGCTGACCAGGGCGATGTTGCTGCGCAGACTGTCCAGGGTGAGGTCCGCGACGTCGATGCCATCGATCAGGATTCGACCCGAACCGGGCTGATAGAAGCGTGCGATCAGGTGCGCGATGGTGGTCTTGCCGCTACCGGACGGACCGACAAGGGCGACGGTCTCGCCGGGGGCGATGTCCAGGCTCAGCCCGTGCAGCGCGCGGCTCTCGCGGGTCGCATAGCCGAAGGCGACCGACTGCAGCTCGATGCGACCCTGGGCACGGCCGATCTGAATCTGGCCGGTGTCGGGCTCGGGCGCCTGATCGATGAGCTCGAAGACGCTTTGCGCCGCGGCTATACCTTTTTGAATGGCGCCGTTGACGCCGGTCAGGCGCTTCAGCGGTGAGAAGATCATGCCCATCGCGGTGACGAAGCTGACGAACTCACCGACCGAGACCTCGCCCGCGGCCGAGCGCACCGCGGTGATGTAGAGGATGATGGCCAGCGCCGCCGCCGTGATCACCTGGGTGATGGGTGAGCTGGCCGAGGAGCCGGCGGCGAACTTGACCTCGAACTGCCGCATGCGGTTGGCCGCGCGTCGGAAGCGCTCGCGTTCGAAGGGTTGGCCACCGAAGCCGCGCACCACCTTGTAGCCGTCCACCGATTCCTGGACGACATGGGTGAGCTCCCCCATGCAGCGTTGCTGCTCGTGGCTGACCCGGCGCAAGCGTTTGCCCAGCGCCTTGACCACCGCCAGGACCAGCGGCGCGGTCAGGATCGGGATCAGCGTGAGCTGCCAGTTCAGATAGATCATCCAGGCCAGCAGGGCGAGCACGGTGAGGGAATCGCGAATGACGATGGTCACCACGTGCGAGGCCGCGGCATGGACCTGGACCGCGTCGTAGGTGATCTTCGAGATCAGGGCCCCGGAGGTGTAGCGGTCGTAGCTGGCACTGGGCAGCACCAGCAGCTTGTCGAACATCTGCTGACGAAGATCCATGATCACCCGGGTCGCCACCCATGACATCGCCACCGCGCTGCCGAATGCCGCCAGACCCCGAAGCATGAACAGGCCGACAATGGCCAACGCCAGCCAGGCGACGATGTGCAGGTCCTTCTGCACGAAGGTGCCGTCGAAAGTGGGACCGAGCAGGATCGGGAACCCCGCCTCGGTCGCCGCCAGCAGGGCCATGGCCGCCACCGCGAGCAGGAACATTCGCACGTAGGGTCGAACGTGCGTGAGCAGCCGCAGATAGACGCGTCTGGATTCGGACTCCACGATGCCGATATCTAGTCGAGAGTGCCGCGGCGCCCCGGCTCGCCCCGGGATCTCGATTCGGCTGGCGCGCGGCCGGCGCCGCGCAGCGTTACGCGTGGCGAGCGCACGGTCTGCTCAATCCTCGACCAGGGTGTAATGCGCCCCACAATACGGGCAGCTGGCGGTGCCGGTCTCCTCGATGGGCAGATAGACCTTCGGGTGCGAGTTCCACAGGGACATGCCGGGCATCGGACATGACAGCGGCAGGTCGGCGCGGGTCACGGTGTAGCGGTTCTCGGCGTTGGGCTGGATCAGCCCTTCAGTGCCAGCGGTTCGGGTTCTCAAGGTACGCTCCTCACGAGGCTCGAGTGCGAACGATTTCGGGTCGGTGACGGGGGCCGGGCAGCGACGGCACGCACGGGAGTCCGCGTCAGCCGGGCGGTCGGGCGCGGTATTGTACCCCGCCCGACTGCTCCAGGCGTGACCGTGCGCAGCACCGCGGCCAACTGCTGCGATGCGCCAGGCGCGCACGCTCAGTGCGCTGCCGGCGGTTACAGTTCTGCCACCTCCAGCCATTGCTTCTGGCCATTGCTTCTGGCCAATGCTCCTGGGACGGGACACTGCCGCGGGCGCAGTGGCCAAGAAGCCGGAATCAGCTTTATAGCCGCCGCGTCAAGCAAGGTTTGAATCAGGGTCTGTCGATGACGTCAACGAGGTCCGGGCATCAACCGCCGATGACGACCGGGATCATCACCACGCAACTACCACCACCACCGCCGCGTCTGCTCCGGGTCCTGCAGGCCATTGCGGACCATGGCGGCCGCGGTCTGATTGTCGGTGGCTGGGTCCGCGACGGGCTGCTCGGTCTGCCGGCCCGGGACATGGATGTCGAGGTCTTTGGCCTGGGCCTGGAAAGCCTGCGTCCGCTGCTGGCGCGCTTCGGTACGGTGGTCGCGGTCGGCCGGTCCTTCGCGGTGCTGAAGATCAAGGGACTGGACGCCGACTTCTCGCTGCCGCGCGCCAGCAGTCTCGGCAGTTCGGTGCGTGGCGATCTGCGAAGCGGCGCCGATCCAGGGCTCGACGCCACAAGCGCGGCCCGGCGCCGCGATCTGACCATCAACAGCATGGCCTTCGACCCCTTGCAGGCCGCCTTGTTGGACCCCCTGGATGGTCTGTCCGACCTGCGGGCAGGTCGTTTGCGTCCGGCCGATCCCACGCTGTTCGGCGAGGACCCGGTGCGTGGCCTGCGCGTTGCCGAGCTGTTGGCGCGCTACGGTCAGCGCTTCGACCTGAAGGTGGATCCCGAGCTGCTGCGGATCTGCATGAGGCTGGACTTGAGCGATTGCGCGGCCGAGCGGCTCTACGAATCCTTCAAGAAGCTGTTGCTGCGCGGCGATCGGCCGTCACTGGGACTGGCCTTCTTGCGCCAGAGCACGCTGCTGCGCTTCTTTCCCGAGCTGGCCGCCCTGGTCGAGGTGCCGCAAAGTCCCTACTGGCATCCCGAGGGCTGTGTCTGGACACATACCCTCATGGTGACCGACGCCGCGGCCGGCCTGCGGCGCGGCGACGAGGACGATCCGGCGCTGATGTTCGGCGCGCTGTGTCACGATCTGGGCAAGCCGGAGACCACCGTGGAGCACGACGGGCGGATCCGTTCGCCGCGCCACGAGCAGGCCGGAATTGCGCCGACGACTCGCTTCCTGGCGCAGCTGAGCGCGCCGGGTCGTCTGCTCAAGCAGGTCTGCGCGTTGGTCGAACATCATCTCAAGCCGGTCCAGTTCCCCGCCGCGCACGCCAGGGCCGGCGCCTATAGACGGCTGGCCAGGCAGCTCGCCGCGGCCGAGGTGAGCATCGAGCTGCTCGCCAGGGTGGCACGCGCCGATCAGCTCGGTCGGACCACCAGCAATGCCCGGCAAGGTCTGGTGCCGGAGGTGGATGCCTTCCTGCAGCAGGCGGCCGCGCTCGAGGTGACGCAATCGGCGCGACCCGATGTGGTTCAAGGCCGACACCTGCTCGCCCGTGGTATCGAGCCGGGTCCGCGTATGGGCGAGCTTCTGGCTCGTTGTCGAGAGCTTCAAGACGAGATCGGTGAGACCCGGCCGGAGCCGATTATCGATCGCTTGTTCGATCAGCTGGACCCGCTGCCGCCTACCGGCAGCGCCTGACCCGGCGCGGTCCGCGCCGGGATTGTTGGTGCCGCCCGGCTCAAGTCCGCCGATTGCGGTCGAAAACCAGAGAAGCCGGCGACCAGCCGTCGCCGCGGACGGGAACGGAACCAAATTTGTCAAAGGGTCTGAGGAGCCACCATGAACTGGTATCTGGATGTACTGAAGAATTACGCGGTGTTCGGCGGCAGGGCACGACGCAAGGAGTACTGGATGTTCTTCTTGTTCAACATCATCGTGACGCTGGTGTTGGCCGTCATCGATGGTGTGCTGGGGACGATGGTGCTGGCGATGCTCTATTCGCTCGCGGTCCTCATTCCGGGCCTCGCGGTCACCATCAGACGCCTGCATGACACCGGTCGCTCGGGCTGGTGGGTCCTGATCGCGCTGATTCCAGCGGTTGGTGGCATCATCTTGTTGATATTCATGCTCTTGGACGGCACGCCCGGTCCCAACAAGTTCGGCCCCTCGCCCAAATAGCGCTCGCCGGATTCAGGCTGCTCGCGCCCAGGGACGGCCGCGCGGGCACGCCTTATCGCCGCTCCGGTCCGGCCGGTTGGTCAATGACATAGCCACACGCCACGATTCTTCAGCACGGCTCGGGCGAAGTCCTGTGCCGCCAGCGTGTCCTTCGCCTTGAGCAGACCTTGCGGAACCCGGATCACCACCCATCCGGGCAGGCTCGAGTCTCGCACCTCCCATTCCGCGCGATGACGCAGGAACTGCTGCAGGCTGGCCTGCGCCGAGTCCTCGGCTTCCAGCCAGACCAGGAACTCCTCCTTGCCATCCGCGGCGACGTTGGTGCTCGCCATGTAGTTGCGGTACTGCGATTGGGCGATGATCTGGAACAGATCGGTGGCCGCGCGTGGCAAGACCCCGGTGCCGATGCCAAAGCCGAGCAACAGACCGGCCAGTGCCAACGCTCCGCCACGTCCCAGCACGTGTCTGGGACTGAAGATCGGACCCGGACCGGTGGGCGTAGCCGCCGGCTCCCGCATCGATCCTCGTGCTATGCCTTCCGGGCTAGGCATGGTCGCGGCCCTCAATCGGGATCGGAATCGTGCAGTATGCGCCGCCAGGCGTCCCGCACGGATTCGCGTTCGGCTGTGAACTCCTGTGCATCCACCACCGCTGGCAGCTCTTGAAGGGCCAGCCGATGGGTGCGGTTACGATAGGCCAGATAATTGTCCGTGAGCATTCGTGCATCCGCGGCGTCGAGCAGCCCACGGTCGGCCAGACCTTCGAGCAGACGTAGATTGTCCGACCATTTCAGCCACTCGCCCAGCGCGGCCGCGTGCAGCAGGGTCAGGTATTGAACGATGAACTCGATATCGGCGATGCCCCCCGGATCCTGTTTCAGGTCGAAGCGATCCGCTTGCTTGCTGCCGAGCTCACGCTGCATCCGCGTGCGCATATCGCGCACTTCCTGACGCAGTTGTTCCTCGTCACGCGGCTTGCACAGCACCCGCATGCGCATACGCTCGAAGTCGCTGGCAATGTTCTCGTCGCCGGCAATGGGGCGTGCCCTGATCAAGGCCTGGTGCTCCCAGGTCCAGGCGTCCTCCATCAGATATCGTTCCACGGCACCGAGCGTATTGCAGAGCATGCCGGCGTTGCCGTTCGGGCGCAGCCGCGTGTCCACCTCGTAGCAGCGACCTTGCGGCGTGGCGGTGCTGCACAGATGGATGAAGCGCTGGACCAGACGCGCGAAGTAGCTGCCCGCGTCCAGCGATCGGCGCTCGCCGTTGCTGGCGGGTGCGCTGTCGGCGTGGATGAAGACCAGGTCCAGATCCGAGCCGTAGCCGAGCTCCCAGCCACCCAGCTTGCCATAGCCGACCGCCAGCACGCCGGCCGGCGTGTCGCTCGAGTCGGCGAGCGGCACGATGCCAAAACGTCCACGAAGATCGCGCTCGGCGAGCTGCAGGCCCGCCGCGACCAGGGTCTCGGCGACATAGGTCAGGTGGTCGGACACCGCGGCCAGTGGGATCGCGCCGCCCAGATCGGCGGCCGCCACGCGCAGCACCTGCGCATGATGGAACTCACGGAGCGATGCCATCTCGGTTTCCGTGCCGCCGGCCGCGGCGTTGTCCAGCAGGGTCTGCAGCTCGTTGCGCAGCTGCGCCTTGCCCGGTGGCGCGTACAGTGAGCGCGGGTCCAGCAGCTCGTCGAGCAGCACCGGGTGGCGCTCGATTTCGCGGGCAATCCAAGGGCTGGCGGCGCACAGCTTGACCAGCTGCGACAACGCAATGGGCCGCTCACCGAGCAGGCTCAGATAGACACTGCGCCGCGCCACCGTCTTGACGATGGCAAGGACCCGCCGCAGGGTCTGCAGCGGGTCCTCGCACTGGCCTATGGCGCGCAGCAGATCCGGCAGCAGCTGCTCCAGCCGTTTCCTGGAGATGTCGTCCATGGCGCGGACCGCGAAGGCATCGACCAGGCCCTGCAGCAGGCTGATGGCTGCGTCAGGCGGATCGAAGCCGGCCGCGCGCAGCGCCTGCTCGGGCCATTGTTCCTCGTCGGACAGCGAGAGCAGACCGGCCAGCGGTTCGGAGCCACCCGCCACCGGCGCGTCCGGCTCGCCAGTACCCAGCACCTGATCGAACTGCTCGCGCACGCAGCGGCGCACCTCGTCCAGCTGTTCCGCGAGCGCCGCCCAGTCGCGGTGGCCGAGTATCCCGGCCAGACGCTGACGCGCCGAATCGCCCTCGGGGAGCTTGTGGGTCTGTAGATCCGCGACCTGTTGGAGTCGGTGCTCGAGGGTGCGCAGGAACACGTAGGCGTGCTTGAGCGCAGAGGCCGCGAACTCGGGCAGGAAGTCTCGCTGGCGCAGCGTGTCCAGGACCTTGAGCACCTCGCGATCGCGCAGCGATTTGATGCGGCCACCTTGAGCGAGCTGGAAGGCCTGCACCGTAAACTCTATCTCGCGGATCCCGCCCGGGCCCAGCTTGACATGGTCCTGCAGCTCGCGGCGCTGCACCTCGGCGGCGATCAGCTGTTTCATCTCCCGCATCGAAGCCAGCGTGCCGAAATCGACATAACGTCTGAACACGAAGGGTCTGAGGCTGCGCAACAGATCCTCGCCGGCGCGCAGGTCGCCGGCCACCGGGCGGGCGCGGATCAGCGCGTAGCGTTCCCAGTCCCGACCGTGGGTCTCATAGTAGGCTTCCATGGCGGCGAAGCTCATGCTCAGCGGGCCGGCGCCACCGAACGGCCGCAGGCGCATGTCGACGCGGAAGACATAGCCGTCCACGGTGCGCTCGTTGATGATCTTGATCAGCTCCCGTCCGAGCCGATTGAACCATTCGTGGTTGGTCAGGCCGCGGCGGTTGTCGCGCACCTCGCCATCGACCTCGAAGCAGAATATGAGGTCTATGTCCGACGAGAAGTTCAGCTCGCCGGCACCGAGCTTGCCCAGACCCAGGACCACCATCCGCACCGCTTCGCCCTGGGCGTCCACCGGCGTGCCCAGACGCGCCGTCTGCCAGGTCTGCAGACGACTCATGCTCTGTTGCAGGATCTGGTCGGCAAGCGTGGTCAGATCGCGCGTGGTCTCGGCGAAGTCGGCCAGACCGCAGATGTCCCGCCAGGCGATGCGGATCGCCTCGCGGCCTCTATAGCCACGTAGGATCCGGCCCAGCGTCTGCGGATCGGCCTCCTCGGCGAGGGCCTGGTCGAGCGCATCGGCGAGCGATCGGGCGTAGTCCGGTGACGCGCTGTGCACGCTGCCGTGCGCGCCGAACAACTCGTCGCACCAGTGCGGGTGGGCGAGGAGCTGCTCGCTGATGAAGTCGGAGAACCCCAGCACCTGCTCGGCATCACCCGGCCAATCGCCCGGTTCCAGCGCCAGGGAATGAGCGCGCGCCGCCTCCATCAGACGTTGTAGACGTGCCCGGCCACGCGCCGTCAGGCCTTCCGGATCGTTGTCGATCACACTGGACACGCTGTTGCGCTCCCTCGATACGCTTGCAGGAATCGCGCGGCGGACCGGCCGCCAGACGTCGTGGCGATGATGACCATCGACCGGGTGGCGGACAAGTCCCGCGCATCGGGAGTGTAACCACGGCGTGCCGACCTTTGCTCCACGTCAAGATCGCGTTCGGCCGCGCGCTCGACGAGCCAAAGAAGAAGCCGCCCGAAGGCGGCTTCCGTGCGACACACGCATGACTGTCCATGGGTGTCGGGATTCGGCGGCCCGGGGCGCGTTTGCGACGCGGCCCGGGCCCCGGTCGGCGGACGGTTTACATCATGCCGTCCATGCCGCCC
>JAGRHX010001108.1 GCA_020444775.1 Gammaproteobacteria bacterium | reverse complement strand
GGTGGATTGCCCCACACCTCGACCAGCACCTTCTCGGCGTCGGCGGGGCTCAGATAATAGAAGCTGTCCGGGACCTGCAGGGTCGCCACACCGTTGGGCAGCTTGACCGCTCCGTGCCGTCGATCCAATGACTCCCAGAGCTGTCGGGCCCAGGCCAGATAGCTTGCCTGCTCGGCCGTGAGCTGCGTCGATTGACCGTCGTTGGCGGATGGATCCCGTGAGGATTCTTGCGCCCGCGCCTGAGGGCTGGCGACCAGCAGCAGCAACACGAAGAGCCCGACAAGGGGCTGGCGGCGGCGTCCATGCTGTAGAGTCGTCATGCTTGTCATCTCGTGGATTCCGTTCAGTGCAATGCCTCGCCACGATGCATTGCCAGTGCGCGGGCAGCGAGACCGCATCACTCGCGACCGAGGCCGGTCCCCGGATCCTCGACGCCACCAGCGTGGCGGTACGCGTAGTTGCGGTTCAATCGATCGAGCACGTAGTCACCGAACACCACCGGCTCGTATCGAGGCGTCTCTCCAGGCACACGACAGCTTGGCAGACACTCGATGCGACTGTCCATCGAGGTGTCCCAGAAGAACGGTATCGAGAACCGGTCCCGTGGCGAGCGATTGCGCACCCGATGCGGTGTCGAGGTCCAACGATCGTTGCTCCAGCGCGCCAGCATGTCGGCGACGTTGACCACGAAGGTGTCGGCCATGGGCGGCGCGGCCAGCCACTCACCGCTCCTGGTCCGCACCTCCAGGCCGCCAACACCATCCTGAGCGAGGATGGTGATGAAACCATAGTCGGTGTGTGGGGCCGCGCCATACTGATCGTCGGCGGCCGCGGCGGGCTGCGGGGGGTAGTGGAGCAAGCGCAGCCAGACCGTGGGCTGCTCGAAGTAGGGATCCAGATGCTGCTCGTCCAGCCCCAGGCCCAAGGCCAGGATCCGCGTCAAGCGCAGCGCCAGCGCGGTCATCGCCGACCTGTAGGCCTCCACGGTGGGCTTGAAGCCCGGCAGCTGCGTGGGCCACTGATTCGGCCCTTGCAGCGGCTGACCATAGCGCGGGTCGTCGGGCGACACCTCGTGCATGACCATGAACGAGTCGCTGAGATTCGCGCGTTTGACCTCGGCGACGCTGGAGCTGCGGATCGTCGAGCTGGCGGGCGCGATATAACCCCTGTGCCAGGCATTGATCGCGAGCGCGTGTTTGGCTTCATCGGGCATCGCATGAAAGCGGCGCGACGCCTCGAAGGTTGCCGCCACCAGCGCTGGGTCGACCCCGGTGTTGCTGACGTAGCAGAAACCAAGCTCACGGTAGGCCTTGTCGAGCGCCGCCGCGGCCGCCAGACGCGCGGCTTTGGAGGCGTGCTCACCGCCCAGATCGACGATCGGCAGCCTGTTCGCGACTCGCTCCGCCATCATTCAAGCTCCCATCGGTCGCGCTGTCCGCGTTGCCTGGCATCGCCCCACCGCTGCACCACGACTGACAGGACTCATGCGCGTGGCAGCCAGCTCTTGGGCTCACCCGCGTATTCGGGACCGGGATTCCCGGCAACCGTGGTTCGCCACATGACGCGTTCGTATCGACTCGCATCGAACCAGGTTGCGCAGTGGATGGAGCTGCGGTTGTCGTAGATGATCAGATCACCCCGTCGCCAGCTGTGCGCATGCACGAATCGCGGACGGGTGTAGTGGCTCATCAGCGCGTAAAGCAAGTTCGCGCCCTCACCGTCCACCCCCGGCTCCAGGCCGACGAAAGGTCCCTCGATCCAATCCATCTGACCGGCCTCGCACAAGTACAAGGCGGGTCTGCCCGTGACTGGATGGACGCGCACCACCGGCTGGCGTTGCGGACGTTGATGGGCGAGCAACGGGCTCGGCGGCTGGCCGCCACGCACCGCTTGCTCGGAGCGCCCCGTGCCCGGCTGCGCATGCAAGCCGTGCAGATCGCGGACCCTCTCGAGCAACGATTCCGGCAGCGTCTCGAAGGCCGCGTAGCCGTTCGCATACAAGGTCTGGGCCTGATCGGCGGGCGCCGGCTGCAGCGCATAGAACAAGGAGACATCCGGCGGCGGACGCCGGTAGCTCTGGTCGGTGTGCCAGCCACGCCGATGTGGAAAGCGGATCGGCAATCCGCCGTCGGCGGTACGCGGCGGCTCCGGCGCCGCCGGCGGTTGCCGATTGACCGGCGGCTTGTTGGAGACGATGAAGATCTCCGGCACGCTCGGATGCACCATGTGCGGCGCGGTCAGGGTCTGGCGATAATCCTCGACCTCGGTGCCGAACAAACGGCTCAGACGCAGCAACAGCTCCGGCGCGTCGCCGATGGCCTGCAGCCCCCGCACCAGCAGCAGGCCATCGGCCGCGTACAACAGACGCGGCAACAGCTCGGGCTCGCGTTCGACCAGCACCACCAGATCCTCGGCGGACAAGGAGCCCGAATCGAGTTCGGCCCCGAAACCGGATCCGGCGATGGGCCGGGCGCTCAACGGCCCCGCCGAGAGTCGCGATTGGACAGTCTCACTCAATTCACCACCCTCCGCCTGGACGCCGCCGCCATGCCCCGCTCAGTGCGCATGCCGATGGTGCCCGTGCTGTCCCTGATGGGCCCTCTGACCGGGGCCTTGGCCAGCGCCCGTGGACGACGCCCCGGCCGAGGTGTAGCCGCGCAGCTCGGCGTAGCGCCGGACCTGCTCGTCCGAGAGGATCGCGGTCTGCTCCAGATGCGCCTGCAGATGGGCATGGCGCACCCTGGCCTGCAGCTCGCCAATGCGTTCGAGCCGCGATTCGAGCTGCGCGCCATCGATCCGACCTTCGGCAAACAGCCGATCCAGCGCCTGCTCCTCGCTGACCAGACGCCGGCCCGCATCGATGGCCCGCTCACGCATACGCGCCCGGATCTGCTCACTGCGTGCTTTTTGCGTCGCACTCAGCCCCAGCGGCTCGGCCAGCTCCAGCACGTGCGCAGGTCCCGGATAGCCGTTCAGCTCGGCGGCCATGGCGAGCCCCATGCCCTCGCCCTGCAGATACCCGGCGGTCTGCTGCTCGGACAAGGCCTTGATCGGCCTGTCCACGGCGCCGGTGTAGGGCGAGACCGGCTGCGCTCCAGACACCCCGAACGCAGACAACAGCAGCACGGCTACCATCCGCGTGGCACCGCGACGGCCGGATCCGACATGTTTGCACAAGCTCCACCACCCTCGCATTGCTGCCTCCATCCGATGCGGCCCCGATACGGCATTCTCGCCCGTGGATTGATATCGAACCAGACCGCAAATCCCATCCATGTCGATGACCGTGCCTACCGGCGCGCGGGCCGGTCTTCTCGCATCACACCTTCAGGGATTCATGCTTGGGATTCGGCTCCAGCTCGACCCCGTTCACCGTCATGGCCAGCATCGCGTAGTAACCGATGCAGGTCGTCAATTGCACGTACTGATCGGCTCCCAGCCGCGCCATCACCGCTTGCGCCAGCGGCTCATCGACGCGGTTCTTGCGCAGCAGCTGCCGGGTGAAGTCGATGATCTGCAAATCCTCCGGCGGAACGCCAGCGGAATGATCGTCACGGATGGCATCTATCGTCGAGCGCGGGACGTCTCTCTCGGCGCCAATGACACCCTGGATGCCCCAGACATACTGAGCTTGAAAGTGCCGGCCGACGACGAGCGCCGCAAGCGTTCGAGTTCGCAGCTCCAATGTTCCTTCCCAGCGAACCAGCGTGCCCAGATGGGCGACACGCCTGGCCCACTCCGGTGCGTGCATCCACACGGAGAAGGGGCCTTCCAGCGATTTACGGGTGTCGACGATCTCTTCCGCGATGCGACGTGCCTCGCCGGTCAGCTGATCGGGTGAGGTCAAGACGGGGACACGGGCCATGGGTAATCCTCGGTTGTAGTTGATGACAGCCCCGGTGCCGACACTCAACGACGGCTGGGTGGCTCGCACACCGCGTACACATACGCGTCGCGGATTACTCTCCTTCGACACCGCGAATGCTTTCCAAGTCTATGGAAACACGCAGGAATCCGGAAGCACGGCAAGACCAGACGCACGATTCGCCGGACTTTTCGCCTCGCTGAGCCTTTGACTTACGCTACGACCTGTCGTCGCTGCAGACCTTCATTCACTGGCACTGGGCGGTACAAGCGCCCAGCTTCAGCGATGGCGCCGACTAGACTCTGCACTTTCGAGGTGATCGCCCGGGCCCTGCAGCGCGCGGGTGAGCGGTGCCTCGTCGCAGGCGGTCTCGCCGTCAATGGTCAAGGGTACCTGCGGCTCACGCAGGACATCTGTCTGGGGTCGTGCAGCTCGGCCAGGGCCACACTCTCGCCGCGTTCGCGGCACCGGACACCACCGGCTTCCGTCCGCTCGTGTTGGTTACAGCTCGATACGCAAGACCTGCCATCACTTGCTCGATACGCAACGAAATCTTGTCCGGCACGATCTGGTCAATCAAGGCCTGTGCATCCAGTCTCCTCCAACCCGTGCAATAGATGATTCATGAGGGCTGAGCCAGATCTGGCGGCACGGGTATCCATCAGTGATTCCACGATTTGGAGGATACGATGCACCGGACACGTCACCGCAGAATGAACCCGAACGCACTCCAGCTACTATTGTTGGCAAGCGCCGCATTCATGCTCGCGCCGTCGGCCTGCGCGCAGCGGGTATCGCTGCACGAGCTGCAGGCACGTCTGATCACTCTCGAGGGTGAGGACCGCGGAACTTCGTCCCAGCTCGTCATCGATACCGTGGCAGTCACAGACCTGACAGTGCTCATCAATGGCATCAACTTCGCCAACGGCGATGCACCACTCGTTACCCTGGCAGGAATACCACTCAACGTGGACAGCTACGGGCCGACCGAGATCCAGGCTTTCATCGAGGACCCGCTGCCCGCGGGCAGCTATGCGCTCACCGTGCAGACCGGTCCCGACCGATCTCAATTCGACGCCTTCGTGCTCACCATGGGCGCGCACGGACCGCAGGGTCCACAGGGTGCGACCGGTCCCCAGGGCCCGGCTGGACCGCAAGGCGCACAGGGGCCGCAAGGGCCGAGCGGGTTCTCCGGACGTGAAGTGCGCACCTGCAGCTCGAATCAAAACATCAACAACAATGCCTTCCCGGTAGTGTCCTGTAGTTGCCCGCCGGGCAAGGTCGCACTGAGCGGCGGCGGTTACTCAGCGTCGTTCCGGGTCCTCGCCGCGCAAACCCTGCCAGGCACGACGAGCTGGGCGACGCGCTTCCGCGGGCTCGACGTCGTGGGAAACGTGAATCTGACCACGTACGTGCTGTGCGTGAATGCCAGCTGATCCATCATTCTTCAGGTAGCAATACAGATTGCATCGAGCAGAACCAGACTGGTTCAATGGCACCGATACGACACGGACGGCGACACCACGCCCCCGGTCACGACAGCCCGCACCGCTGGAGGCGATGAGCTCGAGGTGAGCCGGCTCAGCAGATCAATCGCTCTGGACGGCCGGCAGCGTGCACCTCGAAGTCGCATGTCTGCCGTGCCTCGCGACGACCGCTGCCGCACGGCTCGACACTTGGGAGCGCCCGCGTGTGGCATCTGTTCCAGGCTGGCTCGCTCGGTAGTGACTCGGCTGCAATGAATCAAGGCACGGTTGCTCACCCACACCCCACGCCGCACTGGCACCGGCTGCAGCTGCTGTACTCGGGGCTGTTGTTCTCGCTGCTGTTCGCGTCCGGACCTGCAGCCGCGGGCCGTTCTGACGCCGCGCTTCGGATCGAGCATCTGGGCAACGCTGTGTTCGAGCTCTCCGGGGACG
>JAGRHX010001107.1 GCA_020444775.1 Gammaproteobacteria bacterium | reverse complement strand
TGTTGAACCACTGGTCATCGCCCTGACGGACCACCGGACCGAGCGGCTCCTTGGAGATGATCTCGGGCAGGATGACGTAGTCGTCCGGGTTCGAAACGTTCGAAACGCGGATCGAGGCCAGGCCCGAGGCATCGGTGGTGTAGGCGTCGCAGCGGCCGTTGACGAAGGCCGTGACCGACTCCTCGAAGCCCTCGAACACCACGGGCTGGAAGCTCATGCCCGTCGCGCGGAAATAGTCGGTGAGGTTCTTCTCGGTGGTCGTGCCGGTCTGCACGCAGATGGCGGCGCCGTCGAGCTCGCTGACCGACGAGACGCCAAGCGCCGTCGGCACCATGAAGCCCTGGCCGTCGTAGAAGGTGACACCCGTGAAGTCGAGGCCCAGCGAGGTGTCGCGGGTCAGGGTCCAGGTCGTGTTGCGCGAGAGAAGGTCGACCTCGCCCGACTGCAGGGCGGTGAAGCGCTGCTGAGCCGAAAGAGGAACGAACTCCACCTTGCTGGCGTCGCCCAGCAGGGCGGCGGCAACGGCGCGGCAGACGTCGGCGTCCAGGCCCTGCATGACGCCCTGGCTGTCAGGCAGGGAGAAACCGGCAAGGCTGCCCGACACGCCGCAGCGGACCGAGCCGTTGGCCTTGATGCCGTCGATCGTGGCGCCGGCGTAGGCCTGGCCGGCCAGAAGGACCGCGGCAAAGGTTAGTGCGATGGTCTTGATTGGTTGCATCATGTGCCCTCCCATGGATGCGAGTAATGCCGGCGATTTCTGCAAGCCGGTCTTCGACCAGCATAGACACGACGCCTAGCCGTGGTCCAGTTGTTATGAACTGTTGCTTCCCGGCTGAGCCTTTCTGCCGATTCGCACTTGCCGGACCGAGGCCACGACAGCGAAGAGAAGGCCCGCGCTGACCGCGATGACGATCAGTCCGTGGGGGTCCCAGATGGCCATGGCGATGCCCGCCACGGTCGGCCCCAGCAGGTGGCCGAACTCGTAGGTGAAGATGAAGCTGGCGTTGGCGGCGGCCAGTTCGTCGCGCCGGAAGCGCTCGCCGATCAGTGCGATGCCGCAGGTGTAGATGCCGCCCATGATGCCGCCCCACAGGAACAGCGTCGGCCACAGCAGCATCGGGTCGGACATGGCGAAGGGCAGCAGCGTGGTGCCGCCGGCGACCAGCAGGGCGAAGACGATCAGCAGGGCGCGCTTGTTGAAGCGGTCCGCCAGCATGCCGACGAGGTACTGCAGCGTCGCGTTGCCCACCGAGAGCACGATGAACATGATCAGCGCGTTCTCCTCATCGAACCCCATGCGCTGGGCATAGATCAGGAAGAACGCGAACAGCGCGCCCATGACGAAGCCGTCGGTCAGCGCCGCCGACATCACGGTCGGCGCCCGCCGCATGGCCGCCAGCAGGCCGAAGCTCTCGTGCACGGCGATGCCCGGCGCCAGGTCGCGCGCCAGCACCAGCGGCATGACGCCCACGGCCATCACCGCGGCGATGATGAAGAAGGGATCGGTGCCTTCCGAGCCGACGAGGTAGAGCGTCAGGATGCCGACCAGCGATCCGGCCGACAGCGCGGTGACGTAGATGCCCATGACGCGGCCGCGGATGCGGTTGTCGACCAGGGTGTTGATCCAGGTCTCGCTCACCACCCAGTGGATGGCGATGCCGATGCCCATCAGGAAGCGCAGCGGGAACCAGAACCACACGTT
This sequence comes from Gammaproteobacteria bacterium, assembly GCA_020444775.1. Next base: position 236 of record JAGRHX010001107.1, on the reverse strand, counting down.
GTCGAGCACCGGGAACAGGACGATCGAGAAGATCATCAGGATGAAGCCCAGGTAGAGCGCCCGCATGGTGCCCAGGCGCGCCACGATGCGCGGCATCAGCACCGTGAAGATCAGCAGCCCGGCGGGCGAGGCTGCGGTGTTGAGGCCGATGATGATGTCGGGCGTATCGCGCCGCTCCAGGATCAGGGCCAGCAGCGGCATGCACACCGAAAAGGTGAGCGAGGCGGCAAAGGCGC
>JAGRHX010001106.1 GCA_020444775.1 Gammaproteobacteria bacterium | reverse complement strand
GGATTGTGCCGCCGCGATGATCTTGTTGAACATGGCACCTAGGGTCGGATCGGTCTTCACTCGCTCGTGAACGCTGTCCACCAGTTCCTGCGGCGGGTTGGGACCGAAGACGGATTCGAGGTTTGTCTCGACGAGTCCTCTGCGGATCTCGTCGATCCCCATGCCCTGCTCGCGCAGCTCGCGCACGGCCTGGACCTGTGCATCGAGGTGGACTGTCGGATCGGTCGGCACGGGGGACTGGGCTTCACCCGTTCCGGCGAGGTTCTCCTCGAAATGTGACGCCCCTTCCGGACGCGAGACGTTCATGTCCTGCTGGCCGGGATTGATCGGGCGGGGGCCTCCCGCTCCCTGGATGGGGTCCATCATGTGCTCCTGTCGGCGCCGCGCGCCTGCTGCAGTTCGTTCCAGTCGTTCAGTCTACCACGTGCCAGTCGCCCGGCCGGTCCGTGTTCGTCGAGGTGAATCGCGTTGCGCCAGGCCTGTACGCTCGGACGAGCTTGTCCGAGTTGCATCCGGGCGTCGCCGCGAATCAGCCATGCGTACGCCAGTGCTGCACCGGATGATTCGCTGACGGTGTCGCAGGCCCGGGTCGCGGCCCGCTCGGCCTTGCGTGGCTTCCCCTGCGCGAGGAAGACCTCTGCGAGTCCGGTGTGTGGCACGGGATCCTTCGGTGCGAGCAGTCGAGCGCCTTCGAATGCGCTGGCTGCTTCATCGACGTGGCCGCATCCGAGGAGGAAGTAGCCCGCTTCGGTGAGGTAGCGTGCGGGCTCGTATCCTGCGTCTTCGAGTCCGAGTTGTGTGGCGAGCGTGGCCATACCTGTTCCTCGATCACGCCTTCATGTTGCGAACGGCGGACATGCGCGCATCGTGGTGCGCCTTGACGATGTTGCTGCGCAGGTTGAACGCGAGCGTCTCGCGTTGCACTTCGACCTGCTTGTCGATGAGCGTGGGCAGCAGGTTGTCACCGGAGGTGCCGAGCACACCGTTGACGACGCTGCCAACCGAACCGCCGATGCCGGGAACGGCGCTGAGACCTCCGGCAATCGCGCTCACCAGGGGAGCGGGGTTGAACTCGTAACTGGTCTGGCCGACGGCTGAGCCAGCGGAGGCACTGAGGCCTCGGGAGGCTGCATTCTGGTTGACTGGCTGGGTATCCATGGCGGTGTCTCCTGTGTTCAGTCGCCCGTCAGGGCTTGTGTTCACTCCGGTTGTCGACGCCGGATGGAGTTCGTTGCGTCGCGGACCCTTAAAAATCGCCCAAATATCACCCGAACCTGCTGCGGGCGTAGAGAACCAGCGCCTTGTCGGCCACCTCAAACGCCCGGCGCACCGTGAGGGCCCGTGATGTGTCGAGGTCTGCCGCCTGCATCGCGGCGAGCCAGCCTGACAGTTCCGGCGGACGCTCGCCGGTCGTGGCGACGTGGCGACCGAAGTGTTCGAGCGTCGGGAAGTCCGGATCCCCCGCGTCGGTCGGCTGGCCGGATGGCGACGTCACGAGCGCCCCGACCGGGCGGCGACCCGGGCCTCCAGCGCCTCGATGTCCGCCTCACGCACGCAGCCCGGCAAAGACCTGAGATCCTGGATCGCCCGTTGCAGGAGGTCCAGGTCCGGCGATGGATCCGCCGCGTGGATGCGCGCGTAGGTCAGCAGGGCGCGGCCGTTTCGGTTGCCCCGTTGCAGGAGCTGGGTGACATGCTGAATGGCACGCTCACGGTATGCGCTCTCGCCGGTGAGCCGGTACATCGCGGCATCTGCTTCCGCCGCGATCAGCAGCACCTCGCCTGCATAGGCGACGTTGGCATCCTGCTCGGCGAGTGAAGCCCATCCGACGAACTCGCGCGCGACTTCACCGGCGTTGCCGTTCGCGAGCGCCCAATGCGCCCAGACCAGTCGTCCCG
>JAGRHX010001105.1 GCA_020444775.1 Gammaproteobacteria bacterium | reverse complement strand
CCGCTCTTCCCGTGCCCCGTGCCCCTTCGTCGCCCTGCACTCCATTCCGCGCGACAATGGCGGCCAACCCGCAACCAGGAGCCACTCCATGCATGTGCTGATCACCGGGGCCAATCGCGGCCTCGGGCTGGAATTCACCCGGCAGCTGCTGGCGCGCGGCGATCGCGTGGTGCACAACGACCGCGACGCGCGGGTCAGCATCCATCATTGCGCCGCGGCCGCGCTGCTCTGGGGCGCGGCCGGCATCCGCGAGTTCTCCAGCGCCTGCGTGTTCGACCCGGATGCGGTGGCGCTGCGCGCCAGGGTCACCGCCGGTCTGGACGCCGACATGCCGGTCGGCGCTGCCCGGGTCAGCGTGACGCTGCGCGACGGGCAGCGTCACACGCACACCGTGCTGCATGCCCGCGGCTCGATCCAGCAACCGCTGAGCGATGAGGATCTGGAGCGGAAGCTTCGCGACCTGACCCGTGAGGGCCCCTGGCTGACCGACTCGCTGCTGGGGCACCTGTGGCGTCTGGAAAGCCTCGATGACATCGGTGGTCTGCTCGATCTGATCACCCGCAATCCGGTACGCGGTTAGCCCGAAGGAGCTTGCCGAGCATGTCCCCGCAGACTCGCTACGATGTCGAGCCGCTACACTGGCACGACGACACCGATGCCCCGATCAATCCAGCCGGTTGCGCGACCGTGCCGCTCGCCGACGCCGAGGCGCGTCTGGCCGCGCTGGGGCAACGGGTCGCGGCCGATCTGCACGCACTGCGTCATCCCGAGACCGACTGGATGAAGGTGCGTCACGATCCGCACGGCGCGGTCATGCTCGATGTGCTGATCGCCGGCGCCGGCCAGGGCGGACTCGCGGTGGCCGGTCTGCTGATGCGCGAGCGGGTCCGCAACATCCTGGTCATAGATCGCGCCGAGGCGGGCCGGGAGGGGGTGTGGAACGACTTCGCGCGAATGCCGGTGATCCGCTCGCCTAAGCACTATCCGGGACCCGACATGGGCATCCCCAGCCTCACCTACGAGGCCTGGCATCGCGCGGTCTATGGTGACCACGACTGGGAACGGCTCAATCTGGTGCCCACGCCGCTGTGGGTGCGCTATCTGAACTGGGTGCGCGAGGTGCTGGCGATCCCGGTGCGCAACCGCTGCGCCCTGCTCGGCATCGAGCCGGTGCCGGGCGGGCTCGCGGTGCGGGTGCGCGACCCTGAGGCGGACAGCGCTGATCCGGGCGCCGAGCAGATTCTCTACACGCGACGTCTGGTGCTGGCGACCGGCCACGACGGCACCGGACGATGGTGGATGCCGGAAGACATAGAGCGTCTGCCCGAGCATCTGCGCGCGCACGCCGCGCAAGCCATAGACTTCGAACACCTGGCCGGCAAACGGGTCGCGGTGCTGGGCGTGGGCGCATCGGCCGGGGACAACAGCATCTGCGCGCTGGAGGCCGGTGCCGCCGAGGTGCACATGTTCTGCCGACGCGACACGCACCGGCGCCAGCAGGTCTACAGATGGTGCATCACCGCCGGTTTCATGCGCCACTTCAACGACCTGGACGACGCCTGGCGGTGGCGTTTCATGCACTACATCCTGAACATCCGCATGGGCATGCCGCCCGAGACCTGGAAGCGCGTGAGCAGCTTCCAGAACTTCCGACTGCACACCAACGCCGACTGGCAGTCGGTTACGGCGCACGCGGACGGCGTGCGCATCCACACCCGGCAGGGCAACTTCGACGCGGATTTCATCATCGCCGGCACCGGTCACGACCAGGACCTCGCGCGCCGACCGGAGCTCGCTGGCATCGCCGCCAAGGTCATGCGCTGGTCCGACCGTTACACGCCACCGCCAGAGCTGCGCGACGAGCGTCTGGCCCGCTACCCGTACCTGGGGCCAGGCTTCGAGTTCGTCGAGCGCGAGCCGGGTAGCGCCCCGGAGCTTGCCCGGATCCACGATTTCACCTTCGGCCCGACCATGAGCTTTGGCCCCAGCGGCTGCTCGATCAGCACATTGCGGCTGTCGGCACCGATGCTGGTGGCGGGCGTGACGCGTGGGCTGTTCTGCGAGGACGTGGAGCTGCACTACGCCGACCTGCTCGCTCATCCGAACATGATCCCCTGAAGACATCGCCCGCGGCCGGCTGGCCAGACCAGCCCCGCTCCGGCCGCAGCACGGATGCGCGCGGCGCCGGCACGGTTGGCGCCCGGATGGC
>JAGRHX010001104.1 GCA_020444775.1 Gammaproteobacteria bacterium | reverse complement strand
AGAAGGTCGGCGCCTGGAAGGTGATCGGCGTTTCGCTCTCGGGCGGTCGCGACTCGCTGCTGACCTTGCTCATCGCGCATCGCTACGCTGAAAGGGTGACCGGTGTGCATCCGGAATCGTTGCTTCGCGCGTTCCACCAGCCGTCGCGCTATTCATCCCGGGAAACCCGTGAGGGCGCCATTGCGATCTGTCGCGATCTTGGCGTTCCGCTCGAAATCGTCTCGATCGATGAAGCGTTCGAACGCGAAATGGCCGCGGCGCGTGAAATGCTCGGTGGCGCGGAACTGACCGAACTCACGCGCCAGAACATCCAGGCACGTATCCGCGGTCAGCGGATGTGGAACTGGTCGAATACGGCCGGCGGACTCTTTCTCCAGACCGGCAACATGACCGAAAAATCGGTCGGGTACACCACGATCGGCGGCGACCTGATGGGCGCTATCGGGGTGCTCGCAAATGTGCCGAAGACGGTCGTGATGGCGCTGCTCGATTACCTCTATGAGAAGCATCGCTATGAGGGGATTCAGAAGGTGCTGGCAAAACCGGCCGGACCTGAACTCGCTCCTGACCAGGTCGGCGAGGACGAATTGATGCCCTTCCCGATTCTCGATGCCTGCTTCTATCTCTACGCCGGTGAAAAACTGGCTCCGGATGAAATACGGCACGTGCTCGGAGCCATGTTCCCCGAGGTCCGCAGCGACACGCTCGACAGCTACGTGGACCGCTTCATCCGCCTCTTCATGCAAAGCATCTACAAATGGGTGCAAGCTCCGCTTTCGCTCCACATCGGCAATCTCGACCTGGAGCGCGAGCGCGCGTTGCAACTGCCCGTGGTGACACGGAACGCCTGGATGAAACAGCCGTAGCGGCGAAGGCCCCGAAGGAGTGTTTCTAAACCGGCGCGGGCGGGAGCATCGACCCCAGCAGCGCGAGGTGCAAGGTGAGTCTGGCCGATGGCTCGGCCGGATCTCGTTGCGTTGCGTCGGCAATCTGCTTCAGGCGGTAGGCGAGCGTGTTCCGGTGAATGTTGAGCTGCTTCGCCGCATCGACGTGCGAGCCGCCGCATTCGAGGAAGGTCAGCAGCGTCTCCCGCAAGGCGCCGCGGCGATCGTTCGCCACCAGTTCTCCGAGCGCTTCGGAACTGAAGCGTTCGAGTTCATTCGTGCCCCACAAGCGGAAAAGCAAGCGGTACGGCCCGAGATCGTTGATCGCATCGAAACGCGCGATCGGTCCTTCGATCAGGCGCTTTTGCAGGAGCTCACCGGTGTAGCGCGCTTCGCGAGAGAGTTCCGGCAAGCCCGCCGCGGTTCCGCCGGATGAGGAGATCGCCAGCCAGCCGCGCCCGTCGCCGCTTCGCTGCGCCCCGAACACCGCGCCGAGCGCCGACGGCGAAAACGCCGGGAGCGATTCGCTGCGCGCCTCGATGATGAAGGCCGAAAGCTTGTCGATCTGTCCGGCGTCGTGCAGCGTTCCGAGCGGCGCCAGCAAGCGCTGGACCGAGGAGGGATCGACATCCGGCGACGCGAACG
>JAGRHX010001103.1 GCA_020444775.1 Gammaproteobacteria bacterium | reverse complement strand
CTCTGTTGATCGGCATCATCGCCGCGCCGCCCTTCGCCATCGCGTTGACCGCCGACTACGTGCCCCGTCTGCAACCGCTGTGGATCAGCCAGCATCTGGCCCGCATCGTCCGTCGGATCGACCCGCAACGGCAAGCAGTCATCAGCATCAGCGGATATCACGAGCCGAGCGTGGTGTTCGCCCTGGGCACGGCCTCGAGGCTCACCGATCGGGCCGGTGTGGAGCGCGGTCTGCACGGGCCGGGACCGGCAATCGGCATCATTGCCGAACAGATTGAAACACTTCCGGAGCAGCTACCGCGCACAGGCCCCCTGGACGAGGACCCGTCGCTGCGCCTGGTCGAGGTCTTCTCCGGATTCAATTACTCGAAGGGAAAGCCGTTGCGGATCAGCGTGTACAGCCACGGTCTGGACGCTTCACCCGAGCCACCACCGGCCGCGGCACGAGGCCGATGAATCGGCACGGCACGCGGCAAGACCACTGGTCGGCGATGGGCACACCCAGCTTCGGCCACGCCTGGCTGAAGCCCGCGTGGTTGATCGCGCTGTCGTTCGCGCTGCTTGCCCATGCCTTCCTGGACCGCCCCGTGGCGCTGTGGATGAATGCGCAGATAGGCGCCGCCTGGCTGCCGTTGGTACACGCTGTGACCGACATCGGACGTGCCGAGATATATCTGGCCCTGGCCGTACTGGTTCTCCTCTGGAGCGCCCTGACCCGCCACGCCGGTCGCGCGGTGGCGCTCGCCGACTGGCTGGCCAGCTACGCCTGGCTGATGTTGATCTCGCTGGCCACTTCCGGTCTGGTGGTGAACCTGGTGAAACCCCTGCTGGGGCGTTTGAGGCCGCGTTATCTGCTCGAGCAGGGTCGCTACGGGCTGCAGCCCTTCAATCCGGACATGGGCATGAACAGCTTTCCCTCCGGACACTCCCAGACGATCTGGGCGGTATGTACGACCCTGGTGTTGATGCTGCTGGAGTTACGCCGGCACGCGATCGATCGCACGCAGGCGACGCTGACCGTGATCGTGTGCAATCTGCTCATCGGCCTGCTGATCGGGCTGGCGTCGGCCGTGGCGCTGTCACGGGTGCTGCTCAATGCCCACTTCCTCAGCGATGTCGTATGTGGCTCCCTGGTCGGTATCAGCGCCGTCCTGTGGCTACACGCGCCGCTGATGCGTCGATTGCGAGACGGCCCCCGCACAGAGCCCTGACAGAGCGCGGCGCAACCGAGCCTTGGCAGTCCAGCCCCCTGGACCCCGTTCACCAATCGCTCGGCTCGAACCCGCGGCAATGGCAGCCGCCGTCCGCGCAGCAGTCAAGGAAACGCTGATTGGCGTTTCCTCAATCCGACCGCAGCGACAGCAACCAGGCCTCGTCCTTGATCTCGATGCCCAGGGACTCGGCCTTGTCCAGCTTGCTGCCGGCCTTCTCCCCGGCAACCACCAGATCGGTCTTCTTCGAGACGCTGCCCGTGACCTTGGCGCCGAGCGCGCTGAGCAGATCCCTGGCCTCGTCACGGGTCAGCTCGCTGAGGCTGCCGGTCAGGACCACGGTCTTGCCGGCCAGTGGCCCTGCCGCCTCGGACGGTTGCTCCACATCGGGCCGCTGGACCTCGACCGCCGGCCACTGTAGCAGCGCGCGCAGCCGTTCGATCACGGCCTGGTTGTGTGGCTCGTCGAAGAACGCACGGATCCGCGAAGCGACCACCGGTCCGACGTCGGGCACCGCCATCAAGGCCTCCTCGTCGGCCGCCATCAGCGCCTCGAGATCGCCGAAATATCGGGCCAGCGTCTGCGCGGTCGATTCCCCCACGTCGCGAATACCGAGCGCATACAGAAAGCGCTCGAAGGTCGTGTGTCGACTCGACTCTATGGCGGCGAGCAGATTATCGGCCGACTTCTCACCCATCCGCTCGAGCGCGATGAGCGCGTCACGCTGCAAATCGAACAGGTCCGCCACCGTCTCGACCAGCTGGTTGTCGACCAGCTGCTCGACCAACTTGTCACCCAGCCCTTCGATATCCAGGGCACGGCGGCTGGCAAAGTGTTTGATCGACTCCTTGCGCTGCGCCGCGCAGCCCAGACCGCCGCTGCAACGCACCGCGGCCTCGCCCTCGCCACGCTCGACCAGGGCGCCACAGACCGGGCACTGACCGTTGACGGCGCTGAGCAGATCGTAGGCTTCGGTTCCTTGGGGACGCAGCTCAGGCACCACCCGCACGACCTCGGGAATGACGTCACCGGCACGCCGGACGATCACGGTGTCGCCAACCCGCACGTCCTTGCGGTCAATCTCGTCCTGGTTGTGCAAGGTGGCGTTGGTGACGGTGACGCCACCGACGAATACCGGCTCCAGACGCGCAACCGGGGTGAGGATGCCGGTACGTCCGACCTGCACATCGATCCCCAGCAGTCGGGTCTGCATCTCCTGGGCGGGAAACTTGTAGGCGACCGCGAAGCGGGGCGCACGGGAGACGAAGCCCAGCGACTGCTGCTGGTCGAAGCGGTCCACCTTGAAGACCACCCCGTCGATCTCATAGCCGAGTCGGGCGCGCCGGTCGGCCATCGTCCTGTAATAGTCCAGGCAGCCCTCGACCCCGCGCACCTGACGGGCCTCGGGCGAGACCCGCAGGCCGAGGCCACGCAACCAGGTCAGCGCCTGCATCTGCGTGGCTGGCATCTCGCCACCTCGAACCTGGCCGATGCCGTAGCAGAACAAGGTCAGCGGCCGGCTGGCGCTGATGCGCGGATCGAGCTGACGTAAGCCCCCGGCGGCCGCGTTGCGCGGATTGACGAAGGTCTTCTGGCCGGCCGCGAGCTGTCGCGCATTCATCTCCTCGAAGCCGGCAAGCGTCATGAACACCTCGCAGCGCACTTCGAGCAGCTCGGGGTATTCACCACGCAGTCGAATGGGCACGGCATCGATGGTGCGGACGTTGGCGGTGACGTCCTCCCCCCGATAGCCGTCGCCACGCGTCGCCGCCCGGGTGTAGTGGCCGTTCTCGTAACGCAGACTCACGGCCAGACCATCCAGCTTGGTCTCGGCCGTGTAGTCGACCGTGTCCACCTCCAGACGCTCGCGCACGCGTCGATCGAAGTCACGAAGCTCGGTCTCGTCGAAGGCATTGCCGAGCGACAGCATCGGCACCTCGTGCACCACCTCGGCAAAGCTGTCCAGCGGCGCAGCGCCCACCCGCTGGGTCGGCGAGTCCGCCGTCACCAGGTCCGGATGGTGCGCCTCGATCGCCTGCAGCTCGCGCATCAGCGCGTCGTAATCGGCATCGCTGATTTGCGGATCGTCGAGCGCGTAGTACTGGTAGTTGTGGTGCTCGATCTGCTCGCGTAGACGGGCGGCCCTGCGGCTGGCCTCGTGCAGCGTGTCGGGCACGGGCACTGACGGGCTCATCTCAACGCAGCCGGGAACGACGTTCGAATTCGATCATGCGCTCTCGCATGTGGTTCAAGGCCTGGGCACTCAAGGTGCTGCGCGTCTCGTCACAGAGCCGGCCGCCGAGCTCGTCGCTGAGCGCGCGTGCCACCCCGTACATGGTCTCGAAGGCCCGTGCCGGGGTCTCGTACGGCGGCGGCAGGGTCATCACGAAGGCGACGCCTGGCGTATTGCTGTTCTGCATGCGCTCGGGGACCAGGGTGCCGGGCTTGATCACGTTGAGCACCGAGAACAACGACGCGCTGGTGCCGGGCTGCCCCGGCGCCCTGAAGTGGAACACCTGCATGTCACCATAGCGCAGCCCGACCAGCTGCAGCGCCTCGACCAGCGCCGGACCCTCGAAGCGACCGCCGACCGGCGCGAGCACGTTGAGCACCACGAACTGCCCGCTCGCCGAGGCGGCTGCCGCGCCGCGTCCGCTGTCGGACCGACCGGCTCGTTGCCGGCCGCCGTCCGCGGCTGCCGGGGGCGCTGGAGGAGCTGCAGGAGCCGGGGCATCGGCGCTCGCCCGCCTGCGCGGCTCGGGGGTCACGCCTGCACGCCGCTGCGGCGGCGGACTCATGCCGGACCTCGGACCGCCCTGTGCGCCGCCCTGTGCGCCGCCGGCCGGCGAGCGGGAAGCTTCGCCGGTGGTGGTCCCGTCGATGTCGGGGCCGCTGGCGCGCCCTACCACCGCCCGCGCGATCTCCAACTCGTCGCGGGTCTCTTCACCGGGCTCGCCATGCTGCCCGGCCCGACGTGCGGGCTCTGACTGGGGTCTGGGCTCTGGTCTGGGCTCTGGTCTGGGTTGGGGCGGTCGTGCACGCTGCGCCTCGCCCGAGCTGGCCGCGGCGCTGGCGCCACCAGCCTCGGCGCGGCCGGCCGGCCGGTTCGACGTAGGGCCGACCCGCGGTGCCGGCTGCGCGGCTCGGGCCGACGCCGGATTACCGGTTCCAGCCGGCGGCTCAGCGGTCGGGCTGCCTTGCGTACGCCGCATCGCCGCCGATATGCGTCCATCGCCAGCATCGAGATCGGAC
>JAGRHX010000070.1 GCA_020444775.1 Gammaproteobacteria bacterium | reverse complement strand
GTCACGGCGATCTCGATCGAGCCCTCGGGGTCCGGCGCGTGATAGGTCGCGATGCGCATCGCGCGGGGCGTCTCATCGAGTTCCCAATTCTCGGGCGCCTTCCACGGAAAGGGGGCCTGGTTCACAACCTCGGGAGTCTCGCTTCGCCGCGGCTCGGGTACGCGTTCGACGCCCTTGCGGATCGTGTGCTCTTGGAGCTCCCGTTGGTCGCAACCGATGAGGCTCGTGAGCACCATGGGAATTAGCGCACAGCCGATGAGATTTCCGCCGAACAGGCCCGGAGCATTCGTGTATTTGCTGCGTGTGTGATACATGTTCGCACTCCGCGCCGGTCGTATGAGACGCACGAGGTCGTGATGGCAAGATCGAACCGCCGGCCTTGCACCGACGTGGTGACGCGATCGCGCCCGGGGCGTTCCGCTGCACCGGGATTACAGAGTGCAGATACCTTATCGTGTGCGGAATCCGGTGTGCCGGGCGCAGCAGCGCACGAACGGAGCGGGCCCGCCGAGCCCGGGGACGGATTGGTGGTTCGGCATGTGTGTGGATTTTGATTGGTATTCATTTGAATTCGATCCACGGCTTGACACGAGCGGCAATTCGCTCGATTATAGTGTAGTCGCATATCCACTACTTGTCATGCATGGTCTGCGAATGCGTGCGGACAACTGGCACCCAGAATGATCTCACAGACCTCTGAGTACGCACTGCGGGCCGCGATGTACCTCGTGGCTCGCCCTGATGATTCCCCGGCATCGGCCCACGAGATCGCAGACGCGATCCGTGTTCCGGTCGGATACCTCCAGAAGATCCTCCGGATGCTTGCGCGGAGGGACATACTCATCGCACAGAGGGGGACCAACGGCGGTTTCGCGTTGGCCAAGGTGCCCACCGCGATCAGCGTCCTGGACATTCTAAAGGCGTCTGACAGCGAGATTCAGAGGATCACCCGGTGCCCGCTGGGCATCAAGGGCCATACTCGTCTTTGCCCACTCCATCGGTTGCTCGACAATGAGATGGCGCGCACCGAGCAGACCTTCGCCGCGACCACCCTGGCCGACCTGCTCGATGGCGAAGGCGGAATCCGCGCGTTCTGCGATGGTGCCGGCAGGCTGCCCTTGACGGTCTCGGTCGAGCGAGACGGGAAATCGAAGAAATCTGATTGACACGAAAGTGGAGTCGCTTGACCACTACTCGACATCGCCGTATGCTCAAGATGAACATGTGCATCCACTAGTTGTATTTTAAATGCGAATTCGCATCGCCGACTCGAGACTGTCATGCTGCAATCCAACGCACAGTCAACGTTGCTGAGAACTCCTGATCGCCTGACCGACCCGGGATCCTCTCGGGCGGATCCGTACAAGTGGACCGCGGTTGGGCTGATCTTGTTGTTCATGGTCACCTTGCCCGCATTGCTCGCGCTGATCGTTCTGACCCAGCCGACGCCGCCTCCGCCGCCCTGGAGCAGCGAGGCCGTGTCGCTCGGCGTGATGCCATACGAGATCTCCCACGGCCAGAGCGTGTATCGGAGCGCGTGCGTCGTGTGCCACGGCCCGGAGGGTGAAGGTGTGCCGCGTCTGGGCAAGCCCCTCCGGAACAGCGG
>JAGRHX010001102.1:287-1605 GCA_020444775.1 Gammaproteobacteria bacterium | reverse complement strand
TGGACCGCCGCGGAGTTCATCTATTACAACTTCTGACCGCTCCACGCCTCCGGGGAACCGGATGGGGCGCTATGCGCGCACGCTGCTGATCGCGTTTGCGGTCTGGCTCGTCGGCTTTGGCGGATTCACCTTCCTTGTTGACCCCTATGGCCTGATGCCGGGCGTGCAGATCCCCGGCGTCAACGAGCGCCGCACCCGCGCGCACGAGGATGGCTACCGGGTCCGCACCGGCCACCGCCTGATCGATACCCAGGCCGGGACGATCATCATGGGCTCGTCGCGTGTCGCCGACGGCTATCCGCGCGACATCCCGGACTGGGACGGCGGATTCGAAAATCTCGGCATGGCCGGCACCACGGCGTTCGAGCTGGCGCGCGCCTCGACGCTGGCGGCCGGCAACCCGGACATCCGCTGCGTCATCATCGGCATGGATCTGCGTGAATTCGGGACCGAGCCGAACGCCCACGCGACCTACTGGCTGACGCCGCTGGCCGGCGGACCGCGCCTGTTCGCCGATATCCGCATGCTGCTGTCTCCGAGCGCTTTCGCCCGGGCGATGCAGACCCTGACCGACAACATGACGGGCGGGTCCGACACGCGCTGGGAGCATGCCTATGACGAGGACATTTTGCGGGAACGCTTCGAGGAGGAAATCTCCAAGCGCTATCGCGGATACTCGACCTACGAGTACGACCCGGAGCGGATGCGCTTCCTGTTTCGCGGTGTGGACGCGCTGCTGGCCGAGGGCAAGCAGGTCGTCTTCGTGATCCATCCCGTCCATGTCTGGCAGGAAGAGGCCGGCTATCGCGCGGGCGTGAACGCAGAGGAATACGCGCTGCGCCGGGACGCGATGGCCCAGCTGGCGGCCCGTCCGCAGACGGAGGCCGAGCGCCCCTGCTTCGAAGGCCCGGCGCTTCAGGTATGGGATTTCGGCGGCTATCAGCCGGTCTCGCTGACTGCGCCGCCGGACTGGGACGGGCAGGGGCCGAACCCCTGGTATTACGTGCCTGCGCACTATCGCCCGACGCTGGGGCAGGCCGTGCTCGACCGCCTGCGCGGCCGCGACCGCGAGGCACCGGTCAGCGCCGACATGTTCGGTTATCGGCTGACGCCGGACACGCTGGACGAGGTTCTGGCTGCCCGCGAAGCGCGGCGCGAGGCCTGGCTCGCCTCGGGCGACGAGTGGATGGACTACGTCTCGGGCGAGTTCGATGCGCTCGACGAGAACCCGCCGCCGCCCGAACGCGATGCGCGGCATTATCTCAACCGCGACAACTGGAACCAGCTGGAGCGCGATGTGCGCCGCCACGGCGGCTAG
>JAGRHX010001102.1:0-177 GCA_020444775.1 Gammaproteobacteria bacterium | reverse complement strand
GCGCGCTGCGCCGCACGTCCTCGTGTACGACCAGCCAGAGATCGAGCTCCGTGTCCCAGTCGGGCAGCACACGCTCGATACCCGGACGGACGCGCGCCATGCGGTGGGTGGCCACGCCGATGCCGTAACCGGCGGCAATGCCCGCGATCACCGCATTCGGACTGTTGGCTTCCAGCG
>JAGRHX010001101.1 GCA_020444775.1 Gammaproteobacteria bacterium | reverse complement strand
CTCCATCTCGACACCGGTGCGGCCGACCGTCTCGGCGGTGACCGTGCACAGCACCGCGGCCGGCTGGCGTTGGATCTCGAAGTCAACGTTGACCCGGGTCAGCGGCAGCGGGTGACACAGCGGAATCAGCTCGGCGGTCTTCTTCGCCGCCATGATGCCGGCCAGACGAGCGACGCCGAGCACGTCGCCCTTCTTGTTCTCGCCACGCTCCACGTGCTCGAGGGTGCGTGGCTGCATGCGGATGCGACCGGCCGCCACCGCGACGCGGTGGCTTTCCTGTTTGCTGCTCACGTCGACCATGTGAGCGGCGCCGCGGCTATCGAAATGGGTCAGTTCACTCATGGAAGAATTCGGCTCGCTTGGTCATGGCGCGGATGATGTCGTCATCCGCCGCTCGGATTGAATCCAGGCTCCCCGCGCGGGCAGGGGCCGGCCCGAGCCGGTGCCGGTCGTGCCACTCGTGGTAGAGTGCCGGGCGCGGCGCGGGTTGCCGTGGCCGTTCTGGTTCGGGCCTGTTCGTTGTCATGCCCTTCCACTGTCATGCCCTTGGGTACCCTGATGAAGGTCAATGTCCTGTTCTTTGCCAGCCTGCGTGAGGCGCAGGGGCGTGCCAGCCTCGCGTTGGAGGCCCCGGATCTGCGCTCCGTGGCCGACGTCTGGGCGGCCGCCAACGACGGCGCGCCAATCCCGGCGAATGTCCTGATGGCCGTCAATCACGAATACGTCGAATCCGACCACCGTGTCCGGGATGGCGACGAGGTGGCCTTCTTCCCGCCCGTGACCGGCGGCTAGCCGCGCCGTGCGGGCCGCGCTCTAGCGCGGTGGCGCCAGCGCCGCCTCCAAGGCCTCGACCAGTTGCCGGCAATGTTGCTCGTCGAGCGGCGAGTTATCCTTGTCGGTGACGAAGAAGACGTCCTCGGCGCGCTCACCAAAGGTCGCGATCCGGGCGTTCTGCAGACGCACGTCGTGGTCCGCGAAGACCCAGCCGACCCGGGCCAGCAAGCCTGGCCTATCGCCGGCGATGACCTCGACCACGGTGCGTTCGTTGCTCTCGTCGGTCAGACAGCGGGCGCTCGCTTCCAGGTTGAAGGCCTTGAGCTGACGCCGCGGCATGCGCGTGCTGCCATGACGCATCTTGCCCGGTTCGCGCAGCGCCGCGGTCAGCCGTTCGCGGATCTCCTCGTGACGGTCGAAGTCGGTGACCGTGCTGCCATCCAGCTCGACCACGACATAGCTGTCCAGGGTCATGCCGTTGTCGGCGGTGATGATCCTGGAGTCGAGGATGCTCAATCCGAGTCGGTCCAACACCGAGCAGGTGGCGGCGAACAGATACTCCTGGTCCCTGGCGTAGATGAAGACGTCGGTGCCGCTGCGTCCGGATCGGACCAGCACCAGCGGGTCGTCGTGCGGGTGCTCGAACACCGGCACCACGCCCTGCGCGTGCCAGGCGATCTCATCCGCGGTGGCGCGCAGGAAGTAATCGTCGCCAAGGGTGGACCAGAGTGCCTGGGCCGGCTCTTCCAGACGCGGGTTGTACAGCCGCAGCAGCACCTTGGCCTGTTGCTGGGTCTCCTCGATGAGCTCGGCCCTGTCGATCGGGTGCTCGAGCCCGGCCCGCAACGCGCGCCGGGTGGCGTTGTACAGGGTCCGCAGCAGGCTCGCGCGCCAGTCGTTCCACAGGGTCGGGTTGGTGCCGCGAATGTCGGCCACCGTCAACAGATACAGATATTCCAGGTGGCTGCGGTCACCGACCTTACGGGCGAAGTTGGTGACCACCTCGGGATCGTTGATGTCCTCACGCTGCGAGGTCATGGACATCAGCAGATGATTCTGCACCAGCCATGACACCAGGCTTGCATCCCACTTGGTCAGACGGTGGTGTATGCAGAAGCGGTAGGCATCGGTGGAACCAAGTTCCGAGTGATCGCCACCGCGGCCTTTCGCCAGATCGTGGAACAGTCCGGCAATGTACAGGAGTTCAACCTTGGGCAAGCGGTGTACGATCGCGTGCGCCAGCGGAAAATCCTTGCGCACCTCGCCATGACGGAACATCCGCAT
>JAGRHX010001100.1 GCA_020444775.1 Gammaproteobacteria bacterium | reverse complement strand
GGCTCGTGCGCTTCGAGCCGATGACGTGCGCGCGCCGCCGTCCGCCGCGGACGCGACGCTGCAGATATCATCGGCCCTCGTTCCAAAGGATTTAGCCGTGACCGCCCCCAGGGCCCGCTTGGGTGACCTCCCTGGGGCGTCGGCCGGGTGTGCGCGGGGCTCAGCCGGCCGCCATCGGCGAGTCCTGCTGCGGGCCGGCCGTGCCGCCCGCTGGCGCTTGCAGCAAGCGGCCCAGCGATTCGTTGCGAGCGATGTTCAGATGCACGTCCTGCTGCGGGTAGGGGATGGTGATGCCCTGCTCGGCGAAGCGCTGCCAGATCCGACGCAGCACCTCGGAGCGCACCGCCAGCTTGCCGACGCTGCCCCGCATGTTGACGAAATAGTGCAGGCGGATGATCACCGCGGAGTCGGCGAACTCGAACAGCGTGACCAGCGGCTTGGGGGTCTGCAGCACCGGCTCGTAGCCATTGACGATCTCGCTGATGATTGCGATGGCGTCATCCGGTTCGTTGTCGTAGCTGATGCCGATCATGAGCAGCTCGCGGCTGATGTCGTCGGAGCGGGTCCAGTTGATGAAGCTCTCGCTGATCACCTCCGAGTTGGGGATGATCACCTCCTGCTGGTCGTAGGTCTTCACCGTCAGCGAGCGGATGCCGATGCGCGTGACCTCGCCCATGTGATCGCCGACCGTGACGATGTCGCTGACACGCAGCGGCCGCTCGGCGAGCAGTAGCACGCCGCTCAAGAAGTTGTTGGTGATGTTCTGCAGTCCGAAGCCGATGCCGACCCCCAAGGCACCGGCGAACACCGCCAGCGCGGTCAGGTCCAGACCGATGACCTGCAGGGCAATGAGCAGCCCCAGCACCACCACCACGTATTGAGTAAATACCGATAGGCTGGCGCGTATGCCGGCATCGCGAATGCGGCTGAAGGCCACGTTGTACGTCACCTGGCGGCTCCAGCCACCGACCCAGAAGGCCAGCCATATCAAGACCACGGCGGTGACCAGGCTTGCCAGGGTGAAGTCGGCGTTGCCGAGCGAGAACAAGCGCATACCAATCACATTCAGCACGGCGCTCACCCAGGGCGTGTTGCGGTCCCAGCCATACAGCTCCAGCAACACGTAGCCAGCAAGAACATACAGACCGACGATGGTCAGGCGATACAGCGGACGATAGAAGTTCGCCAGCCAGAACTCCGAGTCCAGCGGGTTGGCCATCCGGTAGCGGCTCTCATGGGCGTGGAAGGTGCCACGCAGGATGGCTATGACCACCAGCAGCGCGCTGCCGACCACGCTCAGCCAGCCGATGTGGGTGGCCACCGCCCAGGCCAGATTCACATAGCCGCTCAGCCCGATGATCCCGCAGGCGGCCAGGGTCAGCGGCACCAGCAGGCTCGCCCAGGACAGGACGTTCGTGCTCGCCGAGCTGCGCGCGAGCTGTTCGCCGTACAAAGACATGACCAGCGACCGGGACTGCAGCAACGGGAAGGCGATCAGCACGAAGGTCAGGAACGCGAGTCTGTCGATGAGCGACACCGCGAGAGGTGACAGCGCGACATAGCGGGTCAGGACCACCGCTATAACGACCAGCGCGACCGCCCAGACGGCCAGCCTCAGTCGGCCATAGAAGCGTCTGCGGGCGCGGACCCGATGCTCGGGGGCGCCTTCGACGAAGGTCAGCCAGGTCATGCGGAGTACGAAAACCGCCGCCGGAAAGGTCAACAGGATGACCAGCAGCTCATTGCGCACCTCCCGCTCGAGGCCCAGGAAGACCGCACCGGCGCCGATCAACACCGCGGGTAGCAGCCAGGGCAGGGTGCTGCGTAGCGCGCTGGCGGGAATGGTGGTCAGCGAATCCGATCCGGTGCGTCTCAGGAAGCGCTTCAGATGCGAACGCAGCAGCGCGACCAGCAGCAGTGCCAGGGCCGCCAGCGCGCCGAACAGCGCACGGGTGCGTGTGTCGGTGGCGCCCAGCCGATCGCTCAAGGTCTCGTAGATGCCCTGCCAGCGTTGCCCGATGCGCGCCGGCAGGGCGGCCAGGCTGCCGCCCAATCGATGCAGGGCGGTAGCGTCATCGGGTAGCCGGACCCGGTCGAACAGCCCGCTGGCCTGGGCCCGAGCCAGTGTCTGCTTGAGTGCCTGGTCCAGTGCGCTGACCCGCTCGCGAAGGCCGAGCACGGTCTTCGCCTGTAGCTCCAGCACCGTCTGTAGATCCCCGATGCGACGCAGCGCGGTGTCGATAACCTGCGGATTGCCGGAGACGCGTCCGGCAAGGCTCTGCTTCTGCGCTACGAGGGTCTGCTCCTCGCTCTCGATCACGTCTTTGCGCTCGTCGAGGCGCGCCGCGAAGTCGGTCACCCGCCGTTCAGCCTGGACCAGCAGTCGCGTCGGCACGGCGCGGTCGTTGACCAAGGAGTCGACCAGGGCCAGTCGGCGTTCGATACCGAGCAGCTCGATGTCCGCCTGACGAACGCCCGCGCGGAGCAAGGCCTCGTCCGCCTGCAGCTCCAGCAGCCGTCTGCGCGCCAGGTCGCCACCGGCTCCGGCCAGCTGACTGGCCTCGTTGCTCGAACGTACCGATTCGCGCACCAAGGTGCCGATCACGTCACGGATGAGCGCGACCCGCGGGTCGTCCTCGCCGTCCAGGCTCGCCTCGATGGTGGTGAGGTCCGCGCGTGCCTGCAGCATCGCCACCCGTTCCGCGGTCAGGGCACGTCGTTCGACCAGTGCCGCGCGCATCCGGTCGAGCAGCTCGACCAGTGATTGCTGCACTTCGCGCACGGTCTCGAGCTGCCGCAGACGGACCTCGGCCAGCACCCGGCTGAGCGAGTTCTCGGCGCGTGCGCGTACCGTGTCCTGCTGCGCCTGGATGTCCTCCTCCAGTCGCCTCAAGCCATTCTCTCGCTGCCGGAGCCGGTTGCTGATGGTGGTGATCCGTGAGCGCAGGCTGTCGAGCTCGAAGCGCGCATCGCGCAGCTCCGGCACCGAGATGTCCTCCGCCCCCAGTCCGGCCTCGTCGGCCTGCAAGGTGGTGCTGGCCGCGCTGTTCTCGGAGAGCAGACGGTCCGTGGCTCGCTCCAGCTCCTTGCCCTGCTCGCGCAGATCCTGCTCCAGCCGCTGCAGCCCGATCAGATCGAGTGCCGCGGCTTGAGCCGTGGCTCCACCGCCGGCCAGCATCGCGACGAGCGCAACGACCGCCGCCATCAACCGCACGTACACAGCACGAACGGGCTGGCTTACAGCGCATCCAGCGCGGCCCCCAGTAACTACGTTCTGCGTTTTGAATGATCCTGTCTTGAACGATCCTGTGGTTGCTGCGAACGGCGTGCTGGGGAGTCGTGTCGTCAAGGCCTTTGCTCCTCGGTCAGGCGGTTTGGAGGGCGAGTCCGGAGTCTTGTTGCGCAGGCACGCGGGCCGCGTCTAGAGTCTAACAGCCTCGTCATCTGGTGCAGCCAGCGGTTCGACTGCCGTTCGGACATGAATCGTGCTGTACATCTTTGGAGATCGAATGAGACTCGTATTGGATGCTGACGGTCCGAGCTCGAAGCCTGTCCGGACTTCAAAGTCCGCGCTGTCACCATCGCCGACGTCATTGCTGATATCGCTGTGTATCGCCTCGATATCTATGCTCCTGAGCGCCGCGCTTCCGGCCAAGGAGATCTCAATCGTCTGCGGTACCGAAGGATTCGAGATCTCCTTCTGTGAGTCCGGGGCACGGCGCTGGGCCGAGCAGAGTGGCAACACCGTCCGGGTGATTCGCGCCGAGAAACCCTCCATGTCCCGGTTCCGGGAGCTCGAGCAGATTCTGCAGATTGGTGCGCCGGACCTCGACGTGATACAGCTCGATATCACCTGGGCGGGTCCGTTGTCGGAACACCTGCTGACCCTGGACGACAGACTGGATGATGGGTTGAGTCAACACATCGTGCCATTGCGAAGGCTGGCGACCCTGGATGACGGCATTCGTGCGGTGCCCTGGTATCTGAGTCTGGGCCGACTCTTCTACCGCAAGGACCTATTGAGCCGACACGGTGAGAACGTGCCCACCAGCTGGGTCGAGCTCGAGGCATCTGCAGCGCGCATTCAGCAAGCCGAGCGTAGCGACGGCAACGCCCAGATCTGGGGCTTTGTCTGGCAGGGCCGCGCCAACGAGGCATTGACCAGCAACGCCTTGGAGTGGTTTGCCGGGCACGGCGCCGGCGCGCTGATCGCACCCGACGGTTCCCCCAACGTGACCACGCCCGGTGTTCTCGCCGCGCTGCGCCGCGCTACCGGTTGGGTCGGCGCGATCTCGCCGCCTGGTGTGCTCGAATTCGGTGAGGACGAGTCGCTACAGATGTTCAACGAAGGGCGCGCCGTGTACATGCGCCAATGGTCCTCCTTCCATGACGCCACCCAGGCGGAGGACAGCAAGGTGAAAGGACTGGTGGGTACCACAAGTATCCCCGACGAGCTCGAAGATCGCAGCATTGGTGGCACGCTGGGTGGTTGGATGCTGGGTGTATCCCGCTATAGCCGCGAGCCGGCGCTCGCGGTCGAGCTGGTGCGCTATCTCACCGGGGCGGAGGAACAACGCCGGCGTGCGCTGGAAGGCGGCTTCAGTCCGACGCTGCTGGCGCTGTACGAGGACGAGCCATTGATGCGTGAGCGGCCACGGCTTGCCGAGGTCCGTGACGAGCTGGAGCACGCGGTGGTCAGGCCGTCACGTGAGAGTGGCCGCCGCTACGTGGCGGTCAGCAGCGCCATCGCCCAGGCGGTGCACGAGGTGCTGTCCGAGCGTGCCGAGGCGGAACCGCGTCTGCAACAGCTGAAGGAACAGCTCGAGATCATTGCACGTGGGGGCAGTCGATGGTGAGCCGCGAAACTATCGCCAGTACGCTGTACCGGGTGTTGAGGGATGCAGCCCTGCTGCTCGTGATTGTGCTAAGTGGCGTGGTCACGGTGCTCGCCCAGGAGCCACGGCAGCCCGCCGCATCTGGGGTCCTGCGCGTGGGTGTGCAGCTCTCCCTGCCGCCCTTCAGCTATGTCGATGCGCGTGGCCGCCGGGTCGGGTTCGAGGTCGACCTGGCCCAAGCGCTCTGCGATGCCCTGCAGCGGCGCTGTGAGCTCGTGCCCATTGCCTTCCAAGAGGTCATCGCGGCCATTCAAGCACGTCGTCTGGACGCAGCCGTGGTGTCGATGTCGATCACTGAATCGCGCAAGCAGCAGGTCGACTTCACGGCCCACTACTACGTGAGCCCGGCGCGCTTCGTGGCCCGGCCGAGTCGGGTCTCCTCGACGACTCCCGAATCTCTCTCCGGGCGACTGGTCGGGCTCAAGCGGGGTACGACCTTCGAGGCCTATGCCATGGATATGCTGGCTGGCACCGGGCGAATCGTCCGCTACGCGCATACCGAGGACGCCCTGGTCGACCTGGTTCTGGGCCGTGTGGACACCGTGCTGGCTGATGGCATCTTCCTGCGTGAATCGTTCCTCGACTCGGCGGTTGGCCGTGAATTCGAGTTCGTCGGCGAGCCGCTCGACGATCCGCGCTGGTTTGGCGAAGGCATCGGCATTCCGATAGCCAAAGGTAACGAGGCGCTACGTAAGCAGTTCGATGATGCGCTGCAAGAGCTGCGACGCACCGGCGTATACAACCAGATAAGGCGCCAGTATTTCGACTATGACATCTATCGCCGCTGAGACCATTGCTGATATCGCAGCTGGCCGGGGTCGCTCGTTCTGGTTGGCTTTTCTGTTGTGTCTGCTGTTCGCGTCACCGCAGCCGGTCGTCGCGCAGACAGCCGGAGCCATCGGCGAGCAGGTGGAAGCCAGCGACGCGGCGCTCGGGTCGGATGAGCGGCCGATTCGGGTCGGGACCAAGCTGGCGCCACCCTTCGTCATTCGCGCCCCCGACGGCGCGCTCGGGGGCATCAGCATCGATTTGTGGGAGCACATCGCGCAGCGCAACGGCTGGCAGTTCCGCTATGAGGAACGCGATCTCGACGGGCTGCTGGCCGGGGTTGCGGACGGTAGTCTGGATCTTGCGGTGGCTGCCCTGACCATCACCGCCGATCGGGAGCGCATGTTCGATTTCTCGCATCCGTTCCATACCACCGGACTTGCCATCGCGACGCGCGCCGAGCAGTCGGCCAGCATCGGTGCCGTGCTGAAACGCTTGTTCTCGATGCAGTTCCTGCGTGCCATCGCAGGGCTCGGTCTGCTGCTGTTCGTGGTCGGTGTGCTGGTCTGGTATGCCGAACGCCGACGCAATCCTGAGGAGTTCGGGGGGCCGGTGCTGCGCGGCATAGGCTCGGGCTTCTGGTGGTCGGCGGTTACCATGACCACGGTCGGCTACGGCGACAAGTCGCCACGTACATTCGTCGGTCGTGCGATCGCGCTGGTCTGGATGTTCGCGGCCATCATCTTGATCTCGGGCGTGACCGCGGCGATCACCACCGCCTTGACGGTCAGCTCCCTGGAGGGGAGGGTGCGTGGGCCGGATGATCTGAGCCGGGTCAACGTCGGTGCCTTGCGTGGCACCACCGGCAACGAATGGCTGACCGGCGCGTTCGTCAGCCATACCGACTATGCCGACATGGCGAGCGGACTGAGGGCGCTGCAGGTCGGTGACATCGACGCCTTCGTGCACGATGCGCCGTTGCTGCGTTATCAGGTGCACGAGCGTTACGCGCCGGCACTGCGGATCGTGCCGGGCACCTTCACCCGCCAGGATTATGCGATCGCCGCGCAGGAGGGCAGCGTGCTGATGGAATCCATGAACAGGGCACTCATCGAACGCATATCCGATCCGTCCTGGCAGCAGGTGCTGTCTCGCTACCTGGGGGATGCTCGTTGACAAGGAGCTATCAGACAGCGCGCGCATGAGCGCCGTTGATGACCCGATTGTGCCAGGACGCACCCGCGGAAAGAGGAGCTATCACATGAAAGATTCGTTCGGATCACGCGGAACTCTCAAGGTCGATGGTGTCGGCTACGAGCTGTTCAGTCTGTCAGCTCTGGGTGATCGCTTCGATATCGAACGGCTGCCCTACTCGCTGAAGATCCTGCTCGAGAATCTGCTGCGCAACGAGGACGGTGTCGATGTGACGGTCGAGGACATCGAGGCGCTGGCCGGGTGGGACGCCAAGGGATCCTCGAGCACGGAGATCGCCTTCACGCCGGCGCGGGTCCTGCTGCAGGATTTCACCGGGGTGCCGGCCATCGTCGATCTGGCCGCCATGCGCGACGCGATGCGCGAGCTCGGTGGTGACCCACGACGCATCAATCCGCTCTCGCCGGTGGAACTGGTCATCGATCATTCGGTGCAGGTCGACGTCAGCGGCCGCCCGGACGCGCCGCAGCGCAATCTGGAGATCGAGTTCGAACGTAACGCCGAGCGCTACAGCTTCCTGCGCTGGGGACAGACCGCGTTCGACAACTTCAAGGTGGTCCCCCCCGACACCGGTATCGTCCACCAGATCAATCTGGAGTATCTGGGCCGCGTGGTGTTCGCCGACCAGAGCTCGGAGCGGCCCGGCGCCTGGCCCGATACGGTGGTCGGCACCGACTCCCATACCACCATGATCAACGGCATCGGTGTGCTGGGCTGGGGTGTCGGTGGTATCGAGGCGGAAGCTGCGATGCTCGGCCAGCCGATCAGCATGCTGATCCCGGAGGTCGTCGGCTTCCGGCTCAACGGCCGTCTGGCCGAGGGCGCGACCGCCACCGATCTGGTGCTGACCGTGGTGCAGATGCTCAGAAGCAAGGGCGTGGTCGGCAAGTTCGTGG
>JAGRHX010001099.1 GCA_020444775.1 Gammaproteobacteria bacterium | reverse complement strand
CCCTCCTCGAAGCCCAGGCGCAGCACCTCAGTGTGTTCCACCAGCAGGTTGGTCAGCTGCATGACCTCGGCGCGGGACGCCTTACCGCCCTTGTTGTCGTCGGTGAGGATGACGCCGTTCTGCGTCAGCCGGTCCTCATCGAGGAAGAAGCCGTCGTGCGCGCTGCGCCACGGCCAGTTGGTCTGCTCGATGGTGTTCCGGGCGTTGTACGACACCGACTGGGCACCGTAGTACCACTGGAAGTTCGAGCCGTAGGTGTAGCGCAGCTGCTCGATGATGTACTGCTTGGCCCCGGGAAAGGTTTTGCTCTTCCGCATGAGCTCACGCAGAAACGGACGCTCGACCGAAATCTGGTCGATCGGCTTGTTCTTCAGGTAGAGATCGATCGCGTGCTTGCCGGCATCGGCAAGCTCTTGAGCCGTGAATGGCATGGGGTATCCCTCTCAACGAACACAGGTTGTGTCGTCGCACCATGAGAGGGACCGCGAATCCCGGTGAGCAGCGGCGCCTGGACGTGACCCAGGCTTCTGAACAACGGATCGGTGCGCGTTCGGTAGGCTATATACGCAACATCCCGTGATCGCGCAAGAAAACGCCCGGGCCGAGGACGAATCTCAACCCGGGCGAAAAGACCACCATCGAAGGAGAGGAAGTAGAAGTTCAACGTAGCTCGGCGTTGCACCAAGCGCCGAGGAGTCTAGTCCTCATGCCCGAACATTTGAAGTAGTCCATGTTCGACTGACTTCGGCGCGCTACGACCAGCCGACGCGCCGGTGCCGGTCAGCGCCTGTTCGTGCTTGCGCGGCTGCGGGTCCTGTTGGGCCGCTCGTGACACACTGAACTGCTTCATCACATCGTACTGCTGGGCCAGATGACGGACCCACTGGTGTGGCGGCAGCACCTTGGCCAAGCCAATGATCTGAGGCTTGATCGCCTCGATGATCGCCCTCGCATCCGGGTCGCTGCCCATCTTGGCCTGCACCCATTGGTTAACCGCATCACGCCCCGTCTGCATCACGCTCTGGATCTGTTGTGCGTGCGCGGACGCCTGCTGCTCCTGGAACGCTCGTTGCTGTGCCGCCTGCTGCTGCTGGGCGTGCAGATTACGTTGCGCCGCGATCTGCGCAGCCCACTTCACGTCGATCTCGAGGTTGTCGACGGCCTGCTGCAGGTCCGGGTGCGCGGCCAACAGCTGTGAGGCTTCAGACTCACCCTGCACTACGCCGAGCTTCTGGTTGACGGCGCCGAGCTCGGATTCGAGGAACTGCTTGACCGACTGCAGCTCCTGAGCACTCGGATCGGGCTTGTTCGCGAGCGCCATGTAATTGAGCCCGCGCTGGAACTGCTCGGGGGTGGCGCCAGTTGAGCGCACCTCTTCGATCATCGCGCTCGCATGCTGCTCCAGCTGCTGGTAGCGCTGCTCAAGCTCCTGATACTGGGTGTCGCGCTCCTTGTAGCGGGTCGCCAGCTCCTGGAACCGCGCCTTGGACCTTTCCGCCAGCCCCTCGGGCTCTCTCAGGAACTCTGGATCGTCACCCTTCTGAGCGCCCGCAGCGTTATCCTGGCTGCCCTTGTCAGCAGGAATTCCCCCGTCATCGTCAGCAGACTGACCCGCCGCGCCGGGTGTCCGATCATCCGGCTGACCTCCATCATCTCGCGGCTTGTCGCCCGTTCCCACTGCCCGCGCGTCAGGATCTGCCTCGTCGTCGGCAGCCCCCATCGATTGGAAGATGCTGTCCGCGATCTCCGCGCTGTAGTCTGGCTCCTGCTGTTGCCCCTGATCCGCTGGCGTCTGGCCCTGATCCTGTTCCTGCTCATCGCTGTCGATGTCACCTCGTCGCGCCACATTATCCTCCGGCGGTTGCCTGTCCGATCGGTACTACGTTCGGTGCCCCCATACCCTGGCCAGGATCGTTCGCGGCGGCCGCCATCTCGTCGCCTATCATCGGCTGTGGGCCGGCCGCCATACCCATGCCGCCCATGGTCAGCTGCGTCGGCAGCAGCGCGTCGATATCTGGCGCCACGTCCATGGTCCGCAGCACCTGCTTGAGCAGCTCCACCTTCGGCTCCGGGTCGAGCCCCTGGGCCATCATCATCATGATCTTGTCCTGCAGCGACTCGATGACCGGCAGGGCCTTGGCCCAGGCCTCGCGCTCCATCGGCAGGTTGGGCTTGCCCGTAGTGCCGGCGGCGATCTCGACCTTCACCTGCTGCCACACGTCGCGCTTGTCCAGCACCGGCCATGTCTGGATAGCGGTCGGCCCACACAGGCGCGCTGCTTCCATCGGGTTCAGCTCGAGCAGCAGCATCTCGGCCACGTACTCGGCGATCTCCTTGATCCAGTTCTCGATAGTCTCGCGGTGCTGGCCCGAGCCGCTGTTGAGGTTGGCCTGCAGGATCTCGGCCTCGCCCAGCGTCTTGGTTTTTTGGATGGAGCCGCGCGCTGCGTCGCTGACCCCGGACACCATGTCCAGGTCGACCCGGATCTGCGACACGTCGAACAGCGCCGGGTTGTACGTGGGGCCTGGGTCCACCGTGAAGGTTTGCGCGACCGGCACCCCGGGATTCCCCTTGAGCACGATCACCTCGTAGCCGTTCGCCATGGTGAACGACTCGATGTCCTGCTCGTCGGTCGCAGCGTTGGTCACGTAGCGCGGCACCGCAGCTTGGCGCGCATTCGCCTGGTCGCCGCGCACGTCGTTGTACTCGTTCTGCAACGGCTTGATCAGATGGACCATGCCCAGCGGCCAGAAGCGGCCGTCGGTCGGCAGGAACGCCAGCGGGAAGAAGGGGTACCATCGCTTGCCCAGGCGACGCGGTACGTACGGCGGCTTGGCCCAGTCTTTCTCGCCCTCGATCCAGGTGTAGACCGTGTGGTCCCGCTTGGACCAGCACTCGATCAGCTTGACCAGCGGCTCCTCAGTGTGGGTGCCGGTGCCGCTTTCACCGATGCGCGCAGGTGAGTCGACCCCGGGCTGCGTGGTGTCGTCGGTGAGCACATCCACCGGGTACGTTTTCGCGTGCTTCAGCGTCTCGCCGAACTGCGCCTCTGCATCCTCCTTGCGCAGATAGAGGATCTGGAATATCTCGCCGGCCTTGGCAAAGTTCTCCCACTGCTGCACGGCAGGGTCCGGCAGGATGTGCTCACACATCACCCGGTCCATCACGACACCTTGGCTGACGATCACGTCGGGCTCCTGCTCGAGACTCGCCATGAGATTCTCGAGTTCCTGGCGCTGGGTGTCGTGCTCTCCGATCTGCTCGGGGTCATCCAGCTTGGCCAGCAGGCTATTGAGTCGCGCCAGCTCGTCCTGGGCATCTTCCATCCGCCGGATCGTGACCGGGTCCCGGCCATACTGCCGCTGATAGGTGACCTTCGCGTAGCTCAGATCGCTCGATAGCGATGCCAGGGTGCAGGCGCTCGCGATGGTCTTCAGCCCGGCCCGCTTGAGCGATCTGGAGACCCCTGTCTGCAGGGTCTTTCCGAATGCCTTGAGCGGCGGCAGCTCCATCTGCTCGACACCGTCGTCTGGGCCGATCGACACGTCGGGATCCTGCGCGTAGATGTGCGGCAGCAGCGCCCGGATCGTGCTGTAGGCCATGTTGACCCGGGTTTTCTTCGTGTCGCCGTCGTCGTCCTGGAACTCGCCCCAGGCGAACTCGCGGCTACGCTTCGCCTGCGCGAAGTGCGGGCCCCAGAACTTCGCGGCGTACCGGGCCCGGGCCTGCAGCTTGGTCAGCAGCGGGTTCTCCTGGTCTACCCCGGCAACCGCGTCAGTCACGCGCTCAACCGTGTCGGTCGTCTCGTCCATCAGCGTATCCTCAGCCCTTGGTCAGGTCGTACTCACTGGCGTTGGCCGCCGTCGTCCAGGCATCGTGATAGTCGGTGACCCGGCGCGCGTCAGTCTGCGCCGCGTGGGTCTCGATGGCCTTCAGGTCGTCCGCGAGCTGCTTGCCACACCGCCAGCACGCGTCGAAGGTATCCCGGCGCACCGTCTCGGCGTCGCCACGGCTCATGCCCGCCCGCGTCGCGATGAACGCCTCCAGCATCTGCGCCGACAGCATCCCTTCGATCGGCTGCCATTCGGCCGCCACCATCTGGTCGACCATCTTGGTCATCCCCTCTTCGATGCGGTCGAGCGACTCGTCGCTGAACCCCATCAGGCGCAGGTTGTCGCGATACTCGAGCCGCCTCTTGTTCAGATCGATCAGGTTCGACATTGGGCACTCCGATGAAGTTGGCCAGGAAGCGAAGGTCGCAGCGCATCGCCTTGATCGCCTCGATCGGGAGCTGACGCGCCTGTTCTCGCCAGCGTGGATCGACCGTCTCGATCGTCGGCAGGTATTGGTATGTCCATCCCCACCTCGGGTGGCGCCGGATGATGCAGACCGGGATCGTCATGAACTTCAGGACCCACGCATCCTCGCATGGGTCCAGGTTCTCGACTACGTTGCGGATAGCGGCCGACAGCGACATCGCCATCACTCCCTCCCGCAATACTCACAGTCACACCCGGACCGGCGCGGTGCGCCACAGCCGATACAGTCCGCTGGCGCGTCCACGACCACCTTGGGCTTGGGGCAGGCAATGTTCTGCAGCAGCCGGGCCTGTTCCAGCCGCTGCAGGTCATACG
>JAGRHX010001098.1 GCA_020444775.1 Gammaproteobacteria bacterium | reverse complement strand
ACCCGCAGCGGATACTCCATCTCGATGGCTTCCACCGGCAGGTTGGAGGTATTGGTGATGTGCACCTGCACGCCGTCCTTGCCGTCCTTACCCGGCCGTCCGCCCATGCCCCCACCGAGGGTCTCCAGATACAGGTAGCCGCGCCCGTTGCGCGGGTCCACGCCGGAGAAGACCGCCGTGGTGTTGGCGCCGTTGGCCGCCGCCGGTACCCGTCCGGGCAGGGCCCGGGCCAGCGCACCCAGCGCCACGTCGATGATGCGCTGACAGGTGTGCGCTCGAGCCGCGACCGGCGCGGGGAAGCCTGCGTTCAACAGACTGCCAGCGGGCGCGACTATCCGCACCGAGTCCAACACGCCCTGATTGTTCGGCAGCTCCGGATCCAGCACCGCCTTCAGCGCATAGCAGACGCTGGCCTGGGTCGCGTTCAACGTCACGTTGACGTTGCCCCGCACCTGCTCGGCGCTGCCGCTGAAATCGAACGATATCGACTCACCACGGACCTGCATGGACAGGCGGATCGGGATCCGGGTGCTACCCGCGCCGTCGCCGTCGAGCACGTCCTCGAAGCGATACTCACCGTCCGGAATCGAGGCCACTGCAGTGCGCAGACGCATCGCGGTACGGTCGATCAGCGCATCGAAGACCGCCAGCAGATGCGCGCGCCCGTGTGCTTGCACCAACGACTGCAAGCGCCGCGCGCCGAGCCTGCAGGCCGCGATCTGGGCGAAGTGGTCGCCACGCCGCTCGCGTGGCACACGCACGTTGAGCAGCATCATGTCGAGCAGGTCCTGCTGCAGCTCGCCACGTCTGAACAGCTTGACCACCGGAATACGCAGACCTTCTTGATAGATCTCGGTCATCCCGCCAGCCATGCTGCCGGCCGCCATGCCACCGACGTCGGCATGGTGGGCGATGTTGCAGACGAAGCCGAGCAGCTGGTCGTCGACGAACACCGGCATCGCATAGTTGATGTCGGGCAGGTGGGTGCCGCCGGCGACGTGCGGGTCGTTGGCGACGAACAGATCACCCGGCTCCAGCGTGTCATTGGGTCGGGCCAGCACCGCCTGCATCAGGCCGTACATGGAAGCGATGTGGATCGGCAGCGCGTCGGCCGCCTGCACGACCAGCCGGCCACGTGGATCCATGATCGCGGTCGAGTGATCGCGTCGCTCCTTGATGTTGGTGGAGTAGGCCGAGCGCATCAGCGCGGCAAACATCTCGTCGGCGATCGAGCGCAGAGCGTTGCCGGCGATCTCGATGCTGATGGGATCCAGTTCAGTCATGCTCGCGACATCCACTCGTTGCAGGTCTACTCAAGCAATGGGGCCACTCGGGCAGTGGCCTGTTCATTCGATGGCGATATTCAGGATCAGATTACCGAGCTCGTCGACCCGCAGCGTGTCGCCCGGGAAGACCACGGTCGTGGTGTCGAGCTGCTCGACGACACAAGGGCCTTGCAGGCAGTGGCCCGGGGCCAGCGCATCGCGCACGTAGATCGGCGTCTGCACGCTCGACTCGCTGTCGAACCAGACCGCGCGATGCGCCACCGCCCGCGCCTCCCCGGTCGACGCGGGTGGCAGACCCGGCTCGGCCGCGCTCTGCACGGCGCGCGTCCGCAGTCGCAGATTCACCGCTTCGACCGGATCCTCACTGTTGGCATAGCCATAGGCCTGCTCGTGGGCACGCTCGAAGCCAGCACGCAAGGCTGACGCGGTTAGCAGCGCCGCGCTGCTAACCGCCGCGGGCAGCTCGGCCGCGGGCCCCTGCCACAGCACCACCGGCAGCTCGAAGTTCTGTCCGCTATAGCGCGCGTCCAGGCTCAGCTCCAGCAAACGCGCGGCCGGCGAAACCGCTTCCTGCTCGAACCAGCTGTGCGCCTGCGCGCTGAGCGACTCCAGCCCCTCACGCAGCGCGCGCAGTCCCGGCTCGTCCAGCGCCAGCAGCTTACTGAACACGAACTCGTCGGTCAGATCCGAGACCAGCAGTCCCTGGGCACAGAGGATCCCCGGCGACCGCGTGATCATCACCTCGCGCAGCGCCAGACTGGCGGCCACGGCTCTTGCATGCAGCGGCCCGGCGCCGCCGAAGGCCAGCAGGGTGCAGTCACGGGGGTCGTGACCACGTTCGACCGAGACCCGTCGGATGGCGCGCACCATGTTCGCCACCGCGATGTCGACGATGCCACAGGCTGTGCGTTGCGCCGAAAAACCCAGACGTTCGGCGAGCGGCGCCAGCGCCGCCGCCGCACAGTCCAGGTCCATCGGCATCTGACCATCGAGCAGGCCGGCCGGCGACAGTCGACCGAGAAACAGGTTGGCATCGGTGACGGTCGCCACCGTGCCACCACGCCGGTAGCAGGCTGGACCCGGATCGGCGCCCGCCGAGCGCGGACCGACACGGAACGCGCCACCCGGATCGATATAGGCGATCGAGCCGCCACCGGCACCGATGGCATCGATGTCGATCA
This sequence comes from Gammaproteobacteria bacterium, assembly GCA_020444775.1. The sequence goes on along the minus strand of JAGRHX010001098.1, from coordinate 12 downwards.
TCGGCACCAGCA
>JAGRHX010001097.1 GCA_020444775.1 Gammaproteobacteria bacterium | reverse complement strand
GCCTGACCGTGATCAGTGGGCTCGCCACGGGTATCGACACTGCCGCGCACGGTGGTGCGTTGTCCGCGGGCGGGGCCACACTGGCCGTGCTCGGCTGCGGCAACGCGATCTGCTATCCGCGTCGCAATGCCGCCCTGCGCGATGCGATCGCCCGACATGGCGCCGTGGTCAGCGAATACGCCCCGGACGCGGCCCCCTTGCCCTATCGTTTCCCGCGTCGCAACCGGATCATCGCGGGTCTGGCCCGCGGGGTCGTGGTCGTGCAGGCCGATCTCAAGAGCGGGTCGCTCATCACCGCGCGTATGGCACTGGACGAGAACCGCGAGGTATTCGCCGTCCCCGGTGCCGTGCAGGACCCGCTCAGCCGTGGCTGTCATGCGTTGATCCGGGACGGGGCGCGGCTGGTGGAGGGCATTGAGGATATCTTCGACGAGCTTCCCAGCCTCGCCCAGGGCGCTCCCCGTATGGACGTCGAGACAGTGCCGGGTCGGACCGCAGAGCGGGGGCTAAGCTCTGTGGAGGACCTGTCCGGCGACGCGTTGAAGGCGCTTGCCTGTCTGGACGCCGTGCCATTGAGCGTCGATGAGCTGGCACGACTCTGCGGCAGGTCGGTCGCGGCTACGGCCGCGCTGCTGACTCGGTTGGAGCTGGCGGGGGTTGCCGGCCGCGTCCCGGGCGAGGGCTACATACGGACTTCCTGGTCGGCCGGAGAGTGAGACGGCCGAGCTTTCGCTGCACGATTCACGGTTTGGCCCGCGGATCCTTGTGCTTGGGGTCGGTGATGCCTATATGGTTGAAGGGCAGACGCCGGTCGTCGTGTCCGGCTCAGGACCTCGTCGAGGCCGGCCCCAGATAGGACATTCGCAGATGCGACGTTCGCAGGTACGCAAGGGCGGTTCAGGCACGGAGCCGGGTAACGCGGCCAGAGCGTGTGGACCTGTCTGCCGGGAGCAACGCGGCTTCACGACCTTCGTGGTTCTGCGGTTTTGGGGGCGTCCGGATCGTAACGTCAATTCGGGTCAATCGTGACATTTCCCGGTTGACATTGCAGCTTCGGTGCGTTGCCATGCGCGTCGAGCGAGGGCGGCGGTGGTCGATTCGGTCGAACCGGCGCGCGTCCAAACACCGGGTTCGAAGCTCGTGAACGTATTCCGAGGGCCACACCGAGGCCACACCGAGGCCACACCGAGGACCGTCGCCGGGCTATTTGCCGGGCCAGTACCGAGGCCAGTACCCGGGGGCATGGGCTCGCAAGGCCGGTCCCGCAAACGCTTGTCCGATTGGCGCCCGTGCGGGTGTCCGCAGCATGAGTTCTCTTATAGATAGCATCCATCACCCACCTTGGCGCCAGCGCGTCTACAGCAATAGTGCGCACCCAGCGGCATCTAGCCTTCCGTCTACGCCACCAGGTAGGGAATGCTGGCTTCGCGGCGGTCTGGCGATGGGGTCCCAAGGGGCCCCGGGACGGAACGGTGCCGACCGGTTGCAGTCGCTTGGGAGACCCACTGGGGCACGCGCCGGATCGGCCTACCCGGATCGGCC
>JAGRHX010001096.1 GCA_020444775.1 Gammaproteobacteria bacterium | reverse complement strand
CCCGAGCTGGTCGGCGAGGTGCTGCAGGTGCTACGCGATCTGGCAGCCAGCGGCATGACCATGTTGCTGGTGACCCACGAGCTCGGTTTTGCGCGTCATGCCGCCGACACCCTGGTGTTCATGGATCGGGGGGAGATCGTCGAGCAGGGCACGCCCGTGAATCTTCTGGATTCGCCACGTACGGCGCGCCTGCAGGCGTTCCTGTCACGCATCTCGCAGAGCAGGACGGTGCGGGGCCACACACGCGGAACGGTGATCCCATCCGGGACGGGGCAGACGCGCGCGCCGGTAGCGACTGCGTTCGATGCGGCATCCAGGCCGGGGCAGCTCGGCGCGCTGGTGAACGCCCGTCACGGTACGGCATGAGGGTTGTCCGATATGACTGCTCTACAGGTTGAGCCGCTGCAGGCGGCGCTGGGCGCGCGGGTGCATGGCCTGCGCCTGGATCGGGTCCCGGACGCCGCCGTGCGTGAGGCCATCGAGGCGGCGCTCGAACGCCATGGTGTGCTGGTGTTCCCCGACCAGACGCTGAGCCCTGCCGACCAGGTCGCCTTCTCGCGCGCCTTTGCCGATCTCCTGGAGCCGAACAACAGCAAGGCAAAGGTTCCGGGCTTCCCGGAGGTGTTCGCGATCGGCAACCAGGGCAGCGAGCTGGTCACCTTCTCGCCGCTCGACCCGAACGGTCTGCTCGAATGGCATGCCGACCACATGCACGTGCAGCGGCCTGCGCGGGCCTCCCTGCTGTATGCGCTGCAGGTTCCGCCGACGGGCGGCGAGACGCACTTCAGCTGCATGTACGCGGCCTTCGATGCGCTGTCCGAGGCCGACAAGGCGTTAGCGCGCAGCCTGCGCGCGGTGCACAGCGTCAGCGGTCTGAATCGCTTTCTGGACGAGCACAGCGTGGCGCGGGCGAGCAAGGACGACTTCGGTGGCCGCGCCGCGCCGACCGTCAGCTGGCCGCTGGTCCGTCATCATCCGCGCAGTGGTCGCGAGTCGCTGTATTTCGGCTCGCACGTGACGATCGGCATCGAGGGCTGGGACGAGAGCCGGGCGCTCGCCTTCATCGATGGCCTGACAGAGCTCGCCAATCGTCCCGAGCACCGCTACAGCCACTGCTGGCAGGCCGGAGACGCGGTGCTCTGGGACAACCGACGTGTGCTGCATGCCGGCGGCGCCTATGACGTGCACAACCATCCTCGCGAGATGCACCGTACGACCTGGGCCGAAGACCGGCCGATATGCTGAGGGCCTTGTTGTGAACGTGAGCACTCGCAAGCTGCATCGCGCCTTTGGACTCGAGATCCGCGGGCTGGATCTGCGCGCCATCGACGATCCAGGATTCGAATGGCTGCTCGAGCAGTACCATGCCCACGGTCTGCTGCTGTTCAAGGACCAGCATCTGCAACCGGCCGAGCAGGTGGCACTGGGGGAACGATTCGGTATCCCCGGCATTCCACCGCGACCGCAGTTCAACCTCGGCGACCATCCCCAGATCTCACGTCTGGGCAACGAACGCGATCCCGCTGACCGGCCGACCGCCTTCTTCAACGAGATGGGCGTCGAATGGCATTCGGACAGCGCCGGCTACGAGAATCTCGACGGCGTGACCTTCCTGTACGCAATCAAGGTGCCGGCCGCGGGCGGTGAGACGATGTTCTGCTCCATGTATGAAGCCTGGGAGACCCTCGAGCCGGCCCTGAAGGCCGACCTGCGAGGCCGTCGTGTCCTGCACAGCTGGAACTGGCACAACGACAAGGTGACAGCAATCTCCGATGCGCGGCCGCTCACGCCCGAGCAGCGGGCGTTGCGACCGGACAGCTGGGACGAGCTGGT
>JAGRHX010001095.1 GCA_020444775.1 Gammaproteobacteria bacterium | reverse complement strand
CGAGGACCTGTTCTTCCCGAACGGCACCGTGATCACCCCCGACGGCAAGCGATTGATCATCGCCGAGACCCGTGCCAATCGACTGACCGCCTTCGACGTGGCCGCCGACGGCAGGCTGTCCAATCGCCGGCTGTTCGCCGATCTCGGCAGCCACTACCCTGACGGCATCTGTCTGGACGCCGCCGGCGCCGTCTGGGTCGCGGACCCACGCAACCGCTGCGTCATCCGGGTCACTGCGGACGGACACATCGAGCAGCGCATCGACACCGGTGATCGTGGCGCCTACGCCTGCATGCTCGGTGGTGAGGACGGATGCACCCTGTACGTGTGCACGGCGACCGGCTCGGGTGCGCACGCCGAGGCCCGTCGTGACGGCCGCATCGAGTCGATACGCGTCGAGCACGCGCACGCCGGACTGCCGTGAGCGCCGCGCTACGGCGCTCACGCCCGTCAATGGTCAGGCCGCGCCGGACAGGGCGTGCAGCTTGATGATGGCGTCGACGAACAGGTCGATCTCGTCGGTGGTGTTGTACAGATAGGGTGAGATGCGTAGGGTCGCCATCACGTCCAGATGCCGATGCAACGGCTCCGCGCAATGAAAACCCGAACGGGCACAGATGCTGAAGCCGTCGCTCAACGAGCGCGCGAGCTGATGCGGTGACTCGCCGGGCACCTGCAAGCAGATCGCCCCCACCCTGCTGTCATCGGTGGGACCGACGATAGGGATGTGCGGAAGCCGCTCGCGCAGCACGCCCAGCGCGTGACTGGTGAGCAGACGCTGATGCGCTTCAATCTCCTCGAGGCCGATGTCATCGAGGAAATCGATGGCCGCGGCCAGTCCCGCCGCGATCTCCGGAGCCGGTGTACCCGCCTCGAAGCGCCACGGCACCGCCATCGGGCTGTATCCCTCGGCCGAGACGCTGTCGACCATACCGCCCCCGACGAGCACCGGCTGCAGCCGGTCCAGACAATCGCTCTTGCCGTACAGCACCCCGATGCCACCCGGGCCGCACATCTTGTGGCCGCTGAAGGCCATGAAATCACAGTCCAGATCGGCAACGTCGAGCGCACGGTGTGGTAGCGACTGCGCGGCATCCAGCACGAAGATCGCGCCGGCCGCGTGCACCCGCTCGGCCACCGCCGGCGCGTCGATCTCCGCGCCGGTCACGTTCGACACGTGCGACAGGCAGACCACGTCCACACCGCCCCGATCCAGGCTCTGCTCCAGCGCATCGAGATCCACCGTGCCATCCGCCCGCGGCGCCAGACGGGTGATCTCCCCCCGCCAGGGCAGGATGCTGGAATGATGGTCGGTCAGGCTCACCACTGAACGTCGACAATCGCGCCAGCCGCCGGCGACCACGTTCAGGGCCTCGGTGGTGTTGCGTACGAATACCACCTCGTGGCTCTCCGCCCCGATGTGCCAGGCCACCCGCTGGCGCGCATCCTCGTAGATGGCGGTTGCCTCGTCGCCGAGGAAATGCACCGAGCGATGCACCGCGCCGGTCTGGTTGCCGAGCGCATAGGCGATCTTGTCGATCACCGGCTGTGGCTTGAGCGAAGTGGCCGCACTGTCCAGATAGACAAGCGGCGCGCCCGAAGGGCCGCGACGTGCCAGGGCGGGAAACTGGGCGCGTATCTGTTCGATGTTCATCATGAAGCTCGCATTCCTGAAGGCCCGGTAGCGCGCTCACGACGCCGCCCCCGGGTATTCACGTTCTGTTTCGGGTCGCGCGTTTCGAAGGAGCCGCCACCCGAGGTCCATGGCCGTCTAGTGCGCCGTCTCGTGGCCTGACACCGCCAATGGCGTTGTCGTCTCGTCCGAGGACGGCGCGGCGCTGCCGCGCGGCGCCGCCGCACGGTACTTGCCGCTACCCTCGGGGCGGATGTACGGCCGGACCCGTACGCGCGGCGGCTTGTCCAATTTCAAACGCGCTTGGACCGCCGCCGCGAGCGCGGCCGTATCCGGCTCGGCGTCCGGCGCGGGCACCAGGGTCAACTCGAAGCCATTGCGGGTGCGTTGATCCAGGCGGAAGTTCCACACGCCACGATCGCTGAACACGATGTCGTCGAGCTCTCGCGCTGGCAGCGGCTCGACGCCATCCAGGCGCAAGCACTCGGCGCTGCGACCATGCAACACCAGGGTCTGCCCTTCGCGGCCGCAGGCACAGCGACCGAACTCGATACTACCCATGTCACCGACACGGTAGCGCACGACGGGCATGGCGTGGTTGGTCAGATCGGTGATTGCAAGCTCACCGATCCGGCCGTCCGCTGCGGCCGCCCCCGCCTCGTCCAGCACCTCGATGCAATACAGATCCTCGAACACGTGCAAATGGCCGTGCTCGCAGGCTACCGCCATGATGCCCAGCTCGCTGGTCCCATAGATGTCGCGAAACGGTGCGCCCAGCGCCTGCTCGCAGCGGCGCGCCATCACCGGTGACATCAGTCCGCCATAGGGCAGGATGACCTTCACCGACGGCAGCTTCAGACCACGCGCCGCGGCGCGCTCGGTCATCCACAGCAGGAAGTGTGGCAGCCCCCGCAAGACCATGGGCGCGTGCCGGGCAGTCTCATCCAGACGCTCGTCCAGCACCTGCAGCAACGCATCCAGCGCCGCCGGATCGATGGGCATCAAGGTGGTCTGGGCGTACATCACGCGGCGCTCGAAACGGCCGCGTAGATTGGCGATGGTGGTGGGCTCGAACAGATTGCGCTTCTTCATCGCGTAGCGCACGTAGGGTATGAGCTCTTCCGGGCCCGGATCCTCGAAACCACACAGGATGTTGCACGAGTCCGGCGGGATCTCCACCGAGCTGCTGCCGACGTCCAGCCCGGTAGCGATCCGATACGCTCGCATCTGCGTGGCGCGCATGAAGTCACGCCGCGCGAAGTCGTGGACGATGGTCACCCGCTCGGTGGTACCCGAGGAGTTGGTGAACTGCCAGCCCTCGCGATTCTCACCTTCACGTACCATGTCGTGAATCCCACCGCGCAGCTGTGCCTTGTCCATGACCGGCAGTCGCGCCAGCAACTGCCCCACCGTGACGTCGGCGGTCAATGACTCCGGCCCCATGCCGCGCTCCTGCAGCACGCCGCGCCAATGCGGCATCGACTGCATGCTGGCCAGCAGCGCGGCGAGACGACGACGCTGCACTGCCAGGGTATCGGCCCGCGGCCGACGCTCCAGCGCACGCATCTCCCGGTAGTGGCTGAGAAACCGTGTCTTGCTCAGCATGGCTGCCCCGGGCAGAACCAGGTTCCTCAAGAATTGTCTACGCAATTCGATCATGCCGCTCCTCATTTGGCAGCTCAGCGCCCCTGCTCCATCGGCTCGTTCCAGCCAGCGCGGCGTCGCTACATACCAGCGCCCACCGGCTCGACCACCACGGATCGCTCATCGAGTCACCCATCGGGTCACCCATCTGGTCACCGGCACAAGCCCTGCGACCCAACCCACCGATTCACTCATGGCCGAGCCCACGAACACCGGTCCAAGGGGCCGCGCCGGCGTCGCGGCGACCTCGAGAGATCCTGCACACGACTCATTCCCAAGCCTAGCAAGCCGCTGTCGAGCTTGGCGAGAGGTCATGCGACGGTGCCCCCGAGCGCATGGCGAAACTGCGACGCCTTCGCGGTTTTCGTGGTCCCTGGCACCGCACCTCGCTGGATCGGCGACTCGCTGTGACGACATACTGGCGCGCCAACTCACCTCTCCGGATCACCCACACCTGATGGACATCGGCACCCAGGTCGCGACCGCCCTGCGCTGGTCGACCGCCGGCCGCCTCGCAGCCCAGATCCTCACCTGGGCCGTCACGCTATTCGTGATCCGCCTGCTGTCACCACAGGACTATGGACTGATGGCGCTGGCCATGGTGCTGATGGAGTTCTCCTTCCTGCTCAACGAGCTGGGTCTGGGCTCTGCCATCGTCCAGCGACGCGATTTCGACCGCGCCATGGCGGCCCAGATTCTGGCCATCGTGCTGCTGGTCAACGGTGTGCTGTTTGTCGCCGTGTACCTGGCCGCACCGCTGGTCGCCGACTTCTACGACCAGCCCGCCCTGACCACCTTGATCCGGGTGCTTGCACTCAGCCTGCCCATCGCGGCGCTGAGCGTCGTGCCACTCAACGTGCTGCGCCGCGAGATGCGTTTCAAGGCCAAGTCCCTGGTCGACTTCAGCGCCGCCATTTGCGCGAGCCTGACCACGCTGGCGCTGGCGCTCGCCGGTCTGGGCGTCTGGGCACTGGCCATCGGCCATCTGGCCGGACGCGTCTGCACGGCAGGCATGGCGCTCGTGATGTCCCGCTATTGGGTCTGGCCACGTCTGTCCCGCACGCTGCACGCCGAGGTGTTCCGCTTCGGCGGCCTCATCCTGCTCAACCGACTGCTCTTCTTCGCCTACAACCAGGCCGACACGCTGATTGCCGGGCGGCTGCTCGGTGCCGGTCCGCTGGGTCTGTACACGGTCGCCAAGACCCTCAGCGCAATGCCGCTCGCCAAGGTATCGGGCATCGTCAACGAGATCGGTTTCGCCGCCTTCTCCAAGGTCAAGGACGACGCGGATGCCGTGAGCCGACACATGTCCAGGGTGCTGCGCACCACCGCCCTGCTGGCCTTCCCGGTCGGCATCGGGCTTGCCTGCGTGACACCAGAGCTGGTCTGGCTGCTGCTCGGTGAGCGCTGGCTGGAGGTCACACGGCCGCTGCAGATCATGAGCCTTGCGATTCCATTGCGCATGCTCGCCAACGTGCTCTCCCCCGCGATCTACGCAATAGGGCGTCCCGGCCTGATGGCCCGTTATCTGGCGCTCAGCTGCGTGGCCATGCCGACCGCCTTCGCGCTTGGCGCGGGCCATGGACTGACCGGCATGGCGCTGGCCTGGATCACCGTCTACCCGTTGTTGTTCGGCGTGCTGCTACGCATGGCGTTGCCGGTGCTCGGGCTCGGTCTGAACGAGTTCTGGCGGGCCATAAAGACACCCTGCCTGGTCGGCATCGGCATGGGTGCTGGCGTCCTCGGCCTGCGCGGCATCCTGCTGTGGGCCGGACTCGACACCTGGTTGGTGGCGACGCTGTGCGTACTCGCCGGTGTGCTGCTATACGGCGTCGGCACCTGGGTCAGCGGTCGCAACCATCTAGCCGAGCTACGAGTGCTGCTGGGCGGGCGCTGAATTCCGCTTGCCCACGCTGGCAGGTGGTTGGAAACGACCCGCGCTGCACTGGAAGTAGTGGTTCATGAGCTCGGCCTCCCGCAACAGCCAGGCCTGGTCGCTGAGACCGGTCAGGGTCAGCAGCAAGGCTCGCCACAGCGCGCTACGCGGCATCACCTGCTCCGGAATGGCTTTGCGACGAATCAACCGCAGCCCCACTGTCGCCCAGGCGCGACGCAGGGCTCGGCGCCGGGGTCTGGAGTCGCGACCCCACTGATAACGGGCGCCGTCCGGATAGGGCAACGGGCACGGCTCGTGCCCGGGATAGGTCTGCCAGGCAACCGCTCGGGCAGGCGCCGGTAGCTGCTCGAAGAATCGCATGTACAGGCCGTGCCCGAGTCCCAGATCGAGCGGCGCCTCGACGAAGCTCCGCACCAGCTCCGCATCGAAGAACGGCAGTTTCAGTTCGATCCGGTTCAGATCGATGTCCTCGAAGTGCCCGGCCAGATGACGACGCTGATCGTTGCCGAGCAGGAACAGATAAAGCGCACGCGCTGGATCGGCGCAATCGAACCGGGCCAGCTCCGCGCACATGGCGTTCAGCGGCAGGTCCTCGAGCAGTGGCCACCAGGCGCGCC
>JAGRHX010001094.1 GCA_020444775.1 Gammaproteobacteria bacterium | reverse complement strand
TGCAGGGTCGAGATGCCCATCTTCGCGAGCACCTTGAGGACACCTTTGGCGACACCTTTCTTGTAGGCGCTGACGATGTCGTCGTCGTTGTCGATGTGCGGCGCGTCGTCCAGATAGGCCTGCCTGCGCGCGTCCCAGAGCGACTCGAAGGCCAGATAGGGATTGATTGCGTCCGCGCCGTAGCCGATCAGCAGACAGTGATGATGCACCTCGCGGGCCTCACCGGTCTCGACCACCAGACCGATACGGGTACGCGCGTGGTTACGCACCAGGTGGTGATGCACGGCACCTACCGCGAGCAGGGCACTTATCGCGATTCGATCCTGGCCAATCGACCGGTCACTGAGCACCACCAGGCTGAAGCCGTCCTCGATCGCCTGACTGGCCTCGGCGGATATTCGATCCAGGGCATCGAGCAGCCCCTGCTTACCGGACCCGGAGGGAAAGGTGATGTCGATGGTCTTGCTACGCCAGCCGCGATGATCCATGTGCTTGAGCGCGGCCAGCTCCTCGTTGGAGAGGATCGGGTGCTCGATACGTAGCCGATGGGCGTGCTGCTCGGTGGCCTCGAGCAGGTTTCGCTCGGGGCCGACGTAGCACTCCAGGGCCATGATCACTTCCTCTCGGATCGAATCGATGGCCGGGTTGGTGACCTGCGCGAACAGCTGCTTGAAATAGTCGTAGAGCATCCGCGGCTTGTCGGAGAGCACCGCAAGCGCCGTGTCGTTGCCCATCGAGCCGAGCGGATCGCGCAGCTCGCGTACCAGCGGCAGGAGCATGAACTGCATGGTCTCGGTGGTATAGCCGAGCGCCTGCATACGCTGCATCAGCGTTTTCGGCTCGAAACCGTGCGAGTCATTGACCGGGGGAACGTCGCCGAGATCGATACGCTGTCTGTTCAGCCACTCGCGATAGGGCTTGCGGCGTGCCCACTCGGTCTTGACCTCCTCGTCCGGGATCATGCGCCCGGCCTCGAAGTCGATGAGGAATATCTTGCCCGGCTGCAGCCGTCCCTTCGAGACCACCCGCTCCGGATCGACCGGCACCACCCCCACCTCTGAGGCCATGATGCACTTGTGGTCATCGGTGATGTAATAGCGCGACGGGCGCAGACCGTTTCGATCCAGCACCGCACCGATGTAGGTGCCGTCGGTGAAGGCGATCGAGGCCGGACCGTCCCAGGGCTCCATCAGGCACGAGTTGTACTCGTAGAAGGCCTTCTTCTCGTCGGACATGGTCTGGTGCTGCTGCCAGGCCTCCGGAATCATCATCAGGATCGCTTCCTGCAGCGTGCGACCGCTCATCAGCAGGAATTCGAGCACGTTGTCGAAGGTGCCCGAGTCGGAGCAGTCCTCCTCGACGATCGGAAACAGCTTGGCCAGATCGTCGCCATACAGATCGGTGTCGAGCACGCCCTCACGCGCGTTCATCCAGTTCTTGTTGCCGAGCAGCGTGTTGATCTCGCCGTTGTGGCTCATGAAGCGATTCGGCTGCGCCCGGTCCCAAGACGGAAAGGTATTGGTCGAGAAGCGCGAGTGGACCATCGCCAGATGCGACTCGTAGTCCGACGCGTTCAGGTCGGCGAAGAACGATAACACCTGCTGCGGCGTCAGCATGCCCTTGTAGATGATGATCTTGGTCGACAGGCTGCACACGTACAGGAGCTTGTGCTCGACCAGATCGTCGTCGCCACGCAACAGGTGGGTGGCGTGCTTGCGCACCAGGTACAGACGACGCTCGAGGGCGTCGCCGCTCAGCCCGGTGTCGCCGGCGCCGACGAACAGTTGCTCCATGTGGGGCATGGCGGCACGCGCCGCGCTGCCGATGTCGGCGCCGTCCGGATCGATGGGCAGGGGGCGCCAGCCGAGCAGATGCAGGCCTGACTCGGCGATTACGCGCTCGAACACACGCTTGCAGTGCGCGCGCTCCTGCGCGTCGCGGGGCATGAAGACGTTGCCCGCGCCGTAGCTGCCCGGCGCCGGCAGCTCCAGGCTCAGGTCGCTGCGCGCGATGCGGCTCAGGAACTTGTGCGGGAGCGCGGTCAGGATGCCGGCGCCATCGCCGGTGTTGACCTCGTAGCCGACACCGCCGCGATGCACCATGCAGCAGTTCAT
>JAGRHX010001093.1 GCA_020444775.1 Gammaproteobacteria bacterium | reverse complement strand
CGCTGGCTGGGTGGCATGCTCACCAACTTCCGCACCGTCAAGCAATCGATCAAGCGTCTGAAGGACCTGGACCAGATGATCGAGGACGGCTCGTTGGATCGGGTGACCAAGAAGGAGCGACTGAGCATCACGCGTGAGCGTGACAAGCTGCAGAGCAGCCTGGGTGGCATCAAGGACATGGAGTTCCTGCCCGACTGCCTGTTCGTGGTCGACGTCGGTCACGAGAAGATCGCGATCAGCGAGGCGGTCAAGCTCGGTATCCCGGTGGTCGGCATCGTCGACACCAACAACTCCCCGGACGGCATCGACTACGTGGTGCCCGGTAACGACGACGCGATCCGCTCCATCGAGCTCTATGTCACCGGGGCCGCCGACGCCATCATCGACAGCCGTCAGGCCGCGCAGATCGAGGATGTAAAGGCTGCCGCCGAGGGCCGCAGCGACAGCTACGCAGGTGGCCGCGGCAAGCGCCGCGAGCCGGCTGCGGCCGAAGCCGTGCCAGAAGCGTCGCCAGGAGCGTCACCAGAAGCGTCGCCAGAAGCCATGGCTGAAGCCGCGCCCACCGAAGGCGCGGATGCCACGGTTGCTGGCGGCGAGACCGGCGAGTCGACCAGCCAGGCCTGAGTGGTGGCTGTCCGGGCGTCGGTGGCTGCGGACGTCAGGGGCGCCCGCTCCTGCCGTCCGTGCCGGTGCCTGTAGGCCGGTGCCTGTAGGTACGTTCGCCAGCGCGAGGTCGGGTGCGATGTCCGGTGCCGGGCGGTCCCGTCCGACCCGGCACGGCCGCGGACGAGCGGCTTGCCCCGCACGTCGTGTCGCCAGGTCCGGCCGTGAACGCAGTGGGCGTTGTGGGCCTGGTCGCTGTGGGCCTTGCCCCGGAGCCAGGCGCTCGTGCAGACGGGTGGCCCCAGGCCGCGAACGGCGCTGGCCGGGTGATGCTTGCACGTTCCCCAGCGGCCATCCGCGAATGCGTGACGGACCTGACGGAGCGTGTCGGATTCTTCGAGATCCGTCTTCAGGGCCCAGCCTGTTCGTCCCGTGGGCTCGCCAGCCGGGCCACCCGGGTGAAGCACGCGGGTGACTGAGGAGCGGGAGGCGCACCGGCCGGGCGTGCCGCCGGACCGGTGCCACTATTCGAGACCGCCGGTTCGGGCAGCTACCCAGAAGCGGCCCTGAGCCGGTGACAGATCCAGACCAGGAGTCGGTTCCGCATTCGATGCCCGTGGCGTGGGCGCGGCGGGTGCCGGGTATCGGGGGCGGGCAGGGCAGAGACCGTTGTCCGTGGTGCCCTTCGCATGTGCCCGGTTCTCGTGGCGTCGCCATTGCCGCGGTCAATCAGCCCATGCGGTACCGACTCTGCGGTCGTCCATTGAACACCAAGAGCAGTAACGACGCTCGAGGAGCCCCACATGTCAATTTCAGCGAGTCTTGTAAAAACCCTGCGTGAGCGTACCGGCGCGGGCATGATGGAATGCAAGAAGGCCCTGGTCGAAACCGATGGCGACATCGAGCTGGCGGTCGAGAACCTGCGCAAGTCCGGTCAGGCCAAGGCCGACAAGAAGGCCGGCCGGGTCGCGGCCGAGGGTGCGGTGGTGATTGCGAGCAGCGCCGATGGCAGCCGTGCCGCCGTCGCCGAGATCAACTGCGAGACCGACTTCGTCGCCAAGGAGGAGGATTTCAAGGACTTCTGTCAGGCGGTCGCGGATCGCGCGCTGAGCCTGGACGCGAGCGACGTGCCGACCCTGCTGTCGAGCACGCTGCGTGAGGGGCAGGCCCAGACCGTAGACGAGCGGCGGCGCGAGCTGATTGCCAAGATTGGCGAGAACATCGAGGTCCGCAGGGTGCAGGTGGTGCACGCCAGTGGCGGTCGGCTCGGCACCTATCTGCATGGCACGCGTATCGGCACGGTGGTCGACCTGAGCGGCGGCGACGAGGCGCTGGCCAAGG
>JAGRHX010001092.1 GCA_020444775.1 Gammaproteobacteria bacterium | reverse complement strand
TGGCGCCAACGCATACGAGAACTGATGTGTGCGTAGCGACTATCAAGGGGAAAGGATCGATGAAGAAGATTCCGGATACCCCGGCAAGGCCGTTTCTCGAGCCGGACGAGCACGATGCGTTGTATGCGGCGGGATTCGCCCTCGGCGCTCCGGTGACGGCCGACGCTATCCAGCGGAATCAGCCCTATGCACTTCGAGACCGGAACAAGCGATGGCTGATGGTTCAAGATGGGCTGAGTGGGGACGCGCAGTATGCGTTCTTGGGCGGGCTTGAACAGTTCTCGACGAACCTGTTTCCAATCACGGTCGAGCCGACCGTGGGTCGGCACGTCGCGTTCAGGCTGAGCAACAAGTCGGCTTCCGGAGCTGTCTGGTACTTGCGCGTCAATAATCCGGGGACGAGTAACATCCTCCTGGCAGCGTGGGGTCCAGATACCGAGAAGACTCCGAAGGCTAGCATGACCCTCATACCCATACCTCCGGAGAAAAGACGATACGCCGTTGCGTGCATGAACCCAGAGAACAATGAGCCGATGGTTCTCACCAACTATGACGATGCCAATCCCCCCTATGCGGCGTTTCAGAATTCGAAACCACTGCCGACAGGCAAGGACCTCACCTTCGACTTCTTTCCGGTATTTCTCAACAACAAGTCTCTGAAAGATCTCATCAAAGCTGAATGGCCCAGTGCACAAGTCGACCCGAAGCTCCAGCTCTACGAGGACGATTACTATTTCGGCGTCAGCTCGCAACGCGCCACTCAGGTTTATGAGGCAAGTGGCCTCGCGAATTATAGGTTTCGGGACAACGTGTTCGATTGCGATGACTATTGCTATGTCTATAAAGGGCAGCTATCGAAGGACGCGTACAGCCGGAATCTTCCCATGGGCTATGCTGCTGGATTGGTTTTTGGGAGAGTCCCCAACGCCGATGCCCACGCCTGCATTCTCTTTTTCGATCCGGAGTGGAACGTGCAGATTCTGGAACCGCAGGACGGAAAGATCTTCCGCGGACGCGACTGGTTCTACCAGCCCTATTTCATATTGATGTAAGCGTGGTAGAAACGATTGTCGTGTCCATGCCGTGCTCGGCATGAGACCGGGTGGTTGGCCCGGGATTCTCCCTTGCGCACCGCACTCTCTGGCGCGATGGTCGTCGACCTCAGCGTCCAGCTCGACGCCCTTGATGCCGGCGCGGAAGCTGATCGCTGCGGGTTGATCGCAAGCCGCGCCTCGACGATCCGCGGCACATCATCGAGGCTGGTGCTGGTGTCAACTGTTCGTCCTCTAAACCGATCGGCCAGCCCTCAGTTCGACAAGGACCTGCCGGTCGGGCATGCCATCCGACACGCCTCGGCGGAGGTGAAGTTGTTGGCGTTGCCGCCGCAGCCACCATAGATGAAGCTCTCGCAGCTGCCGCTTGCCGAGTCGTGGTACCAGCGGGGAATGGCCGCTTGACAAGGCCCCACTTCGGCCGGTAGGTCACAAACGTTGCCAGGCTCGACCTCGCAGGCCGACTCGCAGTCGGCGAGTGTCGTGAAGTTGTTGGCGTTGCCGCCACAACCGCCGTAGACGAAACGCTCGCATTGGCCGCTTGCCGGGTCGTGAGCCCAACGCAAGATGGCGGCATCGCACGGCCCGACATCTGCAGGTAGGTCGCAAACGTTGGTCTGCACGTCGCAAGCCGATTGGCAAGCTCGTTGCGTATCGAAATTGTTGTCATTGCCGCCACAGCCGCCGTAGATGAAGCGCTCGCATTGACCATTCTGGGCGTTGTGGAACCAGCGCGGCATCGCGGCGCGACAGGGGCCGGCGTCGCGCGGCTGCTGACAAACGTCCACTGACACATCACATGCTCGTTCGCATGCCGCGCGCGTCGCGAACCGGTTCTCGTTGCCGCCGCAACCACTGTAGTTGAACCGCTCGCACTGTCCCGTCGCCGGATTATGGAACCAAGACGGCAAGACACCCTTGCATGGCCCGGGCTCGGGTGCGAGCTCACACGTATTCACATCGACCTGACAGGATTGCTCGCACTCGGTCCGGGTCGAGAAGTTGTTGGTATTACCGCCGCAACCGCCGTAGATGAATCGCTCGCATTGACCACTTTCGACGTTGTGGAACCAGCGCGGGATCGCAGCCAGACACGGTCCCTGGTCGGCGGGCTGCTCGCATTGGCCTACGGGCTCCGGTCGGCAGGCTGCCTCGCAAGCCGCCAGCGTCGCAAAATTGTTGTCGTTGCCGGCGCAACCGCCATAGATGAAGCGCTCGCAGCGTCCGCTCTGCTCGTTGTGATACCAGCGTGGCAGATGTGCCTTGCACGGCCCGGTCTCGGCCGGCAGCGTGCACGCGTCGACCTGACCGCCGCAGGTTTGCGCGCACTCGGCGCGGGTCGTGAAGTTGTTCTGGTTGCCGCCGCATCCGCCATAGACGAAGCGCTCGCAACGGCCGTCTTCGGCGTCGAAACCCCAACGCGGGATCGCGGCCCGGCACGGACCGGGCTCGATGGGTTGATCGCACACTCGCGGCTGAGCGTCGGGCACACATTGCGCCAGCGGCGGGCATGGCGCCGCGACGCAGAGCACATCGACGAGCTCGCAGTGCTCACCGAGTGGGCAAGTGAGATTCGAGCAAGTGTCCGCACAGTACCCTGTTTGCCGTCCATCCGCTTGCTTGTGCACGCGGCATTCCTGGCTCGCACCACAATCCAACCGCGCACACGGGTCGACGCTCACCTCACGTGGCACGCACGCCGCGACGGGCGGGCATGGTGCACTGATGCAGTTGACCGGCTGTAGCTCGCAGATCTCGCCGCTGGCGCAACGCCGGCCGTCGCAGGTATCCGCGCAATAGGCCCGCTGCTGACCGTTGTTGTCATACGCCTGGCACGCTTGCCCGTCAGGACAGGACATGCCCGAGCAAGGATCGCTGGGGTCGGGCATCTCAGGTCGACAGATGGCTACCGGCGGGCACGGCTCGGCGATGCAGGACACCGGCTCGAGCGCACATTGCTCGCCGACATCGCAGCGGAATCCGTCACAGGTGTCCACGCAGATCGCCGTATCCATGCCGGTCCGGCCGGTGATGACCTCGCAGCGCTGGTGTGGCAAGCAGCTGACTCCCGCGCAGGCGGTCTTGCTCAGATCCGCACAGACGAGCGTATTGTCGGCATTCACGCCGACCACGGTCTGGCCTACCGGGCATAACTGCCCTGAAATGGGGCTATCGCTCGGACCGCTCGTCAGGGCGTGCAGCGCAAACGGTGTCGCGGTCAAGCCGCGCCGCGGGCTCAGCGTCCTGTAGCTACCTGTGCCCGCCGGGAATGCCATTTCGACTTCGAGCCACAAGGCACTGCCCGACTTGAAAGGATCCAGACCGAAATCGAGCTCGACAGAGAAGATTCCCCCTCGTAGCCGCTCCGCGGGTAGATCCGCGGTCTGGCCGATCTGGCTGCCGCCGGTTTGCGCTGACCAAAGCGAGAAGCGCAGGTCGACCGCGCCGTCGATCGGCACGCCATCGTTCTCCAGGAAGCCCTGATAGCTGAACGCGGTACTGAGCGGCGTTTGCGCGACCGCGCTGGCCTGGAAACACAGCCACAACAGCAGCGCGAGAAAGCCAGGCGCTGAGCGCGTGGCCGAAGCCATCCGGGTCGATGATCTCGTGTACACGGTGGGTAGGCGCA
>JAGRHX010001091.1 GCA_020444775.1 Gammaproteobacteria bacterium | reverse complement strand
CCCGAGCTCAGGGTCGAGAACTGGCTCGCTCCGTAGACCGCGTCGGGGACATCAGCGGGGCCTAGAGGAGCACGCGATGACCGCCACTGAAGATCAGCTCGCACACCTTCGTACCGAGAACGAACGACTGGTCGCGTTGCTGGAACGTCATGGCATCGGGTGGCGTCTGGACGTTCAGTCCTTTTCGAAACAAATACCCACCGCAACCGCCGGCGGCCTGTCGCCGGAGGACAAGATCGCGCTCTTCCGACGGCTTTTACGGGGTCGCGACGACGTCTACGCCGTGCGCTGGCAGAGCTCCACGAGCGGCCGTCCCGGCTACGCACCGGCGTGCGCCAACGCATGACGCGCGGGCCTCTGCCAGAA
This sequence comes from Gammaproteobacteria bacterium, assembly GCA_020444775.1. Next base: position 3,006 of record JAGRHX010001091.1, on the reverse strand, counting down.
GCCGAGAGTCCGCTGTTCCGACTGCAACCACCGACAGCTGCTGCCAGTCAGCGATGCCGTCATCTATGACCACCTGACCGGCAAGCACACGGTGGGGATCTATCCCCTCCTCCCGGACGACAGCTGCCACTTCCTCGCCGTCGACTTCGACAAGAGCGATTGGCGCGAGGGCGCCCGGGCCTTCGTCGGTTCCTGTCGCGATCTGGGCGTGCCGATCGCGCTCGAGATCTCACGCTCTGGCAACGGAGCCCATGCGTAGATCTTCTTTCGAACAAAGGTGAGGGCCCGCGCCGCCCGACGCCTCGGCACGGCCATCCTGAGCCACGCGAGCGCGTGCTCCCCCCCTGGGACTCGACCCGTACGATCGACGTCTACCCAACCAGGACACCTTGCCGAGCGGCAGATTCGACAACTTGATCGCGCTGCCTTTGCAGCGCGACCCAGGGGAGCACGGCCAGAGTGTCTTCGTCGATGAAGACTACCGTCCCCTCCCCGATCAGTGGGCGTTCCTGGATTCCGTTTCGCCGTTGGAGCCCCAGGCCATCGAGGCCACCATATTCGCGGGAACTGGCAAACGACATCCGCTCGATGTCACGTTCATCGACGACGAATCCCTGGCTGCACCCTGGCGGTGCGATTCGAGCCGCGAGGCCCGACTCACCGGACCAATGCCTCAGTCGCCCGTCGCCACGTTGGCCGACCGGCTCTACTTCGAGAAGGCCGACGTCCCACCGGGACTCGCGAACCGGCTCACTCGCCTGGCAGGCTTCCAGAACCCCGAGTTCTACCGCGCCCAGGCCATGCGGTTCTCGGTCTGGAACAAGCCACGTGTCATCGGATGCGCCGAGAACTTCCCCCACCACATTGCCCTGCCCGGCGGTTGTCTCGACGAAGCCGCTCGGCTCTTGCGTGACAACGGGATTCGGTGCGATCTGCGCGAGGAGCGCCAAGTTGGCCGTTCCGTCGACCTGGACTTCCTCGGCGCCCCGCGACCGGACCAGAAGGCCGCGGTCAACGACATGCAACGACACGACAGCGGCGTGCTGTGCGCGCCAACCGCCCCCGGCAAGACCGTCACGGCGGCGGCGCTCATCGCACGACGTGGCGTCAACACCCTGGTGCTGGTCCATCGGACCGAGTTGCTCCGGCAGTGGCAGGAACGCCTGCGTACCTTCCTCCGCCTCGGCAAGGAGACCATCGGCGGAGATCGAGACAAGCCCACGGGAGTGATCGATATCGCGGTAATGCAGTCGCTGGCACGCAAGGGCGAGGTCGACCAGCGGGTCGAGGAATACGGTCACGTGATCGTTGACGAGTGCCACCACGTTGGTGCCGTCTCGTTCGAGGCAATCATGCGGCGGGTCCGGGCGCGGTACATTCTGGGCCTGACCGCAACACCGATACGCCGGGACGGCCAACAGCCGATCATCTTCATGCAGAGCGGTCCAGTGCGTCATCCCGCTGCGCAGCCCCCGAACGCACTACACGATCTTGAGGTCATCCCGCACCCGGCACGGGAACCGCTTACCTTCGAGGACGACGCCGGAATACAGGCGGTGTTCCGCGCCCTTGCCGAACACGAAGCGCGAACGGCAGCGATCACGACCGAGGTCGAGCGCGCACTGCGCGAGGGCCGCAAGTTGCTGGTGCTCACCGAGCGGACCGACCACCTCGAACGGCTGAAGTACGCACTACAACATTCGAGTCCTGCGCCACTGACTCTCCATGGAAGAATGTCGAAGCGCCAGCGTGCCGACCTGATCGAAAATCTAGAACGCATCCCGGCCGATGCACCTCGCGTTCTGCTCGCGACTGGCCGACTGGTCGGAGAGGGTTTCGATCACCCGCCGCTCGACACCCTGGTCCTGGCCATGCCCATTTCCTGGAAAGGCACGCTCCAGCAGTACGCAGGCCGTCTGCATCGCGACCACGCCACGAAGACCAACGTCCGAGTCATAGATTTCATCGACACAGGCCATCCCGCTCTGCTCAGGAAGTGGGAGAAGCGCCGGCGCGGGTATCTTGCGATGGGGTACCGAGTAGCCGAGCCGCACCGTTGAAAATATACGCAAGTTACGTACGCTACCTTGGCCAGGTTGCCACCCCACATCCGACTTGCCAGACTCGGACTTCGACGCACTTCGCTATCAACGTCCACCGGGCTCAAGACACGCTACCTGGATCGAGATTCGATTCGAGAACTGATGAGCTCGACTGATAGATAGACACCACGTCCTCGATCTCCTGTCCGGAAGCAAGAACGAGCAGCGGTCCCGCTTCGGTGTGACCGATTTGGCCCTGTTCGGCTCCACCGCCCGCGGCGAGGCGAGTGAGGGCAGCGACGTCGATATCCTGGTCTCCTTCGACGGTCCGGCAACGTCGCAACGCTAGTTCGGCGTCCAGTTCTTCCTGGAAGACTTGCTCGATTGCCCTGCCGACCTTGTCACCGACAAGGCTCTGCGTCGAGAGTTGCGCCCCTACATAGATCGCAAGCGCGTCGATGTCTGACGCGGCGCGGGAGTGGCGTTTCTACCTCGACGACATGATCGCGTTCGCCAGCAAGGTCGGCCCAGTCCCCCGGCGATATCGCCGATCCACTCTCAAGGACCGAAAGCCATGTCCCGATTCAACTACGCCTACATACTCGACTCCATCCGCTACCTCGACCGCCGCTACACCGGGATGACCAGCCGGCTGGACCGAAGGCTGCAGGCACGCATTTGTGGCCAGGTCCGATCAACCCACGCCGCCCGCCCGTGGCAGATCCAGACCGCCCTGGTCTTTCGCTCGGCCGCCAAGGCAGCCGCGTTCGGACGCTACCTGAAATCCGATTCCGGTCGGGTATTTGCCGCCCAGCATTTCTAGCGTGTCGTGAGAGTCCGCGCGGCTGGTCTCACTATCAGGCCTTTAAGGTCTGGCGCTCGCTCGATATCGACATGCTGCCGACCCTGGGCCCCCGCCCCATCGACGAGATCCAACCACGCGAGATCATGGCCCTGATCGAGG
>JAGRHX010001090.1 GCA_020444775.1 Gammaproteobacteria bacterium | reverse complement strand
CACCGGGGATCCCACCGCGATTCACACAGCCACGAGGGACTGCCGAGCATGACTTCTGTCGTCGATCTGGACGCGGCCTTCGACAACCTTCAGGACGAGCTGACCGAGGTGCTGGAGAGCGAGTCACGCGACCAGCCCTTGTTCGTCGGCATCCAGACCGGCGGGCTCTGGGTCGCTCAGCGGCTGCAACGGGCACTCGACCTGGACGGTACCATCGGTACCATCGACATCAGCTTCTACCGTGACGACTTCAGCCGAATCGGTCTGGATCCCAGCGTCGGCCACACCAGCCTGCCGTTCGACATCGTCGACCGGCACGTGGTGCTGGTCGACGATGTGCTGCACACCGGCCGTACCGTGCGAGCCGCCCTCAACGAGCTGTTCGACTACGGTCGGCCGGCCAGCGTGGCGCTGGCCATCCTCATCGAACGGGGTGGACGCGAGCTGCCGATCCACGCGGACGCCGTCGGGGTGATGCTCGATCTCGAACCGAGCCAGCACGTTCAGCTGCTCGGCCCGGAACCGCTGTCGGTGGAGATCATGACCGTGCAGCGTCGCGGTGACGACACCTGAATTGCCAGGCCGGCGCTACCCCGAATCACCCTCCTATCGCTCCCATGGCCCAGATGGATTCCAGCAGCACCCAGCCCATAGACCCGCCGCGCAACGATCCGCGAGCGCACCGCGGCAGCATCGCGCTCGAGCAGGCCCTCATCGTCAGCCAGCAGGCGCATCAGGGCGAGCAGTTCACCCTGGTGCTGCACGCGCCGGAGATCGCCTCGCTCGCCCGGCCAGGCCAGTTCGTGCACCTGCGCGCTCACGATTCGCTGCCCATGCGCAGACCCCTGTCGCTGCTCGCCGCGGACCCCGAGAGCGGCAGGATCTCGCTGTTGTACAAGGTGGTCGGGCATGGCTCGAAGCTGCTCAGCCAGCGATCCGCCGGTGACACGCTGAGCGTGCTCGGCCCCATAGGCAACGGTTTCAGCATCGATGACACGTTCCACCGGCCACTGCTGATCGGGGGGGGCGTGGGCATGCCGCCGATGCTGTTCCTGGCCGAACGTCTGACAGTCGAGAGGCCCGCGCTGGCACCGTTCGTGGTGCTCGGTTCAGAGGTCCCGTTCCCATTCCAACCGATCGCATCGCGCCGCTTGGTGCCCGGACTGCCGGCCGCGGCCAGTCATGCCATGCCAGGGCTCGAAGCACTCGGCGTCGACAGTCGGCTCGCCAGCCTGCAGGGCTACAGCGGCTGCCTGAACGGCTACGTCACCGATCTCGCCCGTGCCTGGCTGCGCTCGCTACCCGCCGACGAGCTGGCAACGGTCCGCCTGCAGGCCTGTGGGCCGACACCCATGCTGCGCGCCTGCACCGCTCTCGCGGCCGAGTTCGGCATCGCTTGCGAGGTCTGCCTGGAGGAATACATGGCCTGCGCGGTGGGCGGCTGCGCGGGGTGCGTGGTACGCACCCGCGGCGCAGCCGGTGATGCCATGCGCCGGGTCTGCGTGGACGGCCCGGTGTTCGACGCGCGCAGCATCGTCTGGGTCTGAGTGTCACCGGCCCCGATCGCGAGCCCAGCGAATCTTCCGTTTCATCGAGCCGAGCATGAGCATGACCGACAAGACCAGCAACGAGGCACCCAAGGCGCGTCCACTGGACGGGATCCGGGTGCTGGAACTGGGGCAACTGATCGCGGGCCCCTTCGCCGGCAGTCTCCTCGCCTACTACGGTGCCGAGGTCATCAAGGTGGAGCCACCCGACGGCGGCGACCAGCTACGCGGCTGGCGCGAGCTGGACGAGAACGGTATGTCCTTCTGGTGGCGTGGCATGTCACGCAACAAGAAGTGCGTGACCATCAACCTGCGCGAGCGCCGCGGCCAGGCCCTGGTCAAGTCCCTCACCGAGCGGGTCGACGTGGTCCTGGAGAACTTCCGCCCGGGCACGCTGGAGAAGTGGGGCCTGGCACCGGACGAGCTGCGCAAGGTCAATCCGGGGCTGATCGTGGCGCGTGTGTCCGGCTACGGCCAGACCGGCCCGTTGGCGGCACGCCCCGGATTCGCCTCGGCCTGTGAAGGCTACGGCGGCTTCAGACACATCAACGGATTCCCAGGTCAGGCGCCGGTACGTCCCAACATCAGCATGGGTGACACCCTGGCGGCGATGAACGCGGTGATCGGCATACTGCTCGCGCTGGTGCACCGAAACCGTATCGAGGCCGACCGCTTGCCGGGCGCGGCCGGCGGGGTGTCCGGACAGGATGTGGACATCGCGATATTCGAAGCGGTGTACGGCATGCTCGAGTCCACCGTCTCGGAATTCGATGCGCGTGGCGTGATACGGGAGCCGTCCGGCACCACGCTGACCGGCATCGTCCCGACCAACACCTATCCCTGCCAGGATGACAAGTACGTGGTCATCGGTGGCAACGGCGACTCGATCTACAAGCGACTGATGAAGGCCACCGGCCGCACCGACCTTGCCGACGATCCACGCCTGGCCACCAATGCCGGACGGGTCACCCATCAGGCCGAGGTCGATCAGGCGATCGCCGAGTGGACTCGTACCCTGCCTCTGCAAGCGGTGATGCAACGTCTGGACGAGGCCGGGGTACCGAACGGGCCGATCTTCTCGGTCCAGGACATGTTCGCCGACGAGCACTATCAGGCACGCGGCCTGTTCGAGCAGGTCGAGGTCGACGGACGCCCGCTCAAGATCCCAGCCTATCGGCCGTTGCTCTCGGCAACGCCCGGCCGTACCGACTGGCCCGGTGCCGCGCTGGGCGCGCACAACGAGGAGATCCTCGGCGGCCTGCTGGGTCTGGACGAGGCGACTCGTCAGACGTTGGCCGAGAACGGCATCATCTGAGGTCGGCCACCCGGCGTCGACCGTCGGTCCGACGCCGAGGCTCGACCCGCGCAATCCGGCATGAAGCCCTGCGGTCGCGTGCCGCGACCGTACCTCAGGTAATAGCAAACGGCAGCCACGACCCCGCCAGCCGCTCCGCAAGGCAGGTCATGGAATGCCCAGGAGCAGCTGAGAGCAACATGGAAACCACAGCGGCAGGCCCCTCAGAACTTCCCCAAGGTCGCGACGACGTCGTCTCGGTCGGCAGCGCCTTCAAGGATCAGCGCCCACCGGGCATACCTCATGGTCTGGACTTCGCGGGCAGCGCCGGGGAGTACTTCCGGATCTGGATCGTCAATATCGCGCTCAGCATCCTTACCCTGGGCATCTACTCGGCCTGGGCCAAGGTCCGCACCCGCAAGTACTTCTACGGCAGCACCTCGCTGGCCGGCGCGTCCTTCGACTGGGACGCGAATCCTGTCTCGATACTCAAGGGCCGCATCATCGCGGTGCTCGTGATCGGTGGCTTCACCCTGCTCGGCAATATCTCGCCGATCGCGATGATCCTCTTCTACCTGATGCTGATCCCCTTGTATCCGTGGATCGTGGTGCGCTCGATGATCTTCAATTTGCGCCACACGACCTATCGCAACGTGCGATTCGGTTTCGACGGCCGCTACTGGGAGGCATTCAAGGTCTACATCCTCTGGGGCCTGGTGATCGTGCTCAGCTTCGGCCTGGCCTACCCGTTCGTCGCCCATCGCATGCGCCGCTTCATGACCGAGCGCTCACGCTTTGGCAGCACCTCGTTCAGCTTCAACGGCGACATCGGTTTCTACTACCTGGTCTATGTGATCGCCTACCTGGTCTACATCGGCGCGGCGGTGGTGATGGCCATCGGTCTGGGCGGTGCATTCGTGGTGATGGGACCGGAGTCCTTCGAGACCGAAGGCAGTGAGCCACCGGTGGGAGTCCTCGTCGCCATGGTGCTGGCCTATGCGCTCGTGGTGGTGGTCATGACCCTGACCGGCGTCGCCATCAGCACCTTCATCTCCAACCATGCGTGGAAGCGCACCCGGCTGGGGGACAAGGTCTTCATGCATCTGGACCTGAACGTCTGGCGGGTGCTGTGGCTGACGGTGTCGAATCTGTTCCTCATCATCGTCAGCCTGGGGCTGGCCATCCCCTGGGCGACGGTTCGGATCACGCGCTATTCTCTGTCCAGGTTCACGGTCTATTCCGAGGACACGCTGGACGGCTTCGCGGCGGGCGAGAATCAGATGGCCAGCGCGCTGGGCGAGGAGTTCGGTGATGTAATGGACTTCGATATCGGCGACTGATCGGCGATGGACGCGGCGACCGCTGGGTGTCGCCCGCGGCATCCGCGCGTTCGACTGAGCGCCGACCAGCGGGTCCTACTCTCCCCCGACTCGTAAACCCGGGCGATCCTGCGATATCCGAGATGACCGAATTCGACGCCAGCTACTATGACGGCGCCAGCTCCAGCCGCCATCTGGTACGTGCTCGCTGGAGCGCCCCGAACGGTCTTGTCTTCACCCTCGATGGCGAGGAGCGACGTTATCCCTTCAGCGTGGTGAAGGTCTCGGCCCGTCTGGGCAACACCCCGCGACTGTTGGACCTGCCCGACGGTGGCCGTCTGGAGACCCGTGACAACCAGGCCATCGACTCGATACTGCGTGCCCTGAACGAGGGTCGGGGCGCTCAATTCGTTCATCTGCTCGAGAGCAGCTACAAGTACGTGGTGGCGGCCCTGATCGGCACCGTGCTCCTGACCTGGCTGTCCATCCAATACGGCCTGCCGTATCTGGCCAACCGGCTCGCGCACAACCTGCCGGTCGAGCTCGAGACGAGCATGGGCGAACAGACGCTGGCAAGCTTCGACGGTCGCCTGACCAACCCCAGCCGTCTGCTGGAAGCGGACCGGGAGCGGGTTCGAGCCTTGTTCCAAAGTGCCCTGCGGGATCTGCACTTCGAGCATCCACCGCGGCTCGAGCTGAGACGCAGCAAGGCGCTGGGCGCGAATGCCTTCGCCCTGCCGTCCGGCATCCTGGTGGTGACCGACGATCTGGTCGAGCTGGCCGGCTCAGACGATGAGCTGCTCGCGGTCATCGCTCACGAGCTGGGTCACGTGCACCACCGCCACATCATGCGCTCGATCCTACAGAACTCGGCAGCGGCACTGCTGGTCGCGACCGTGTTCGGTGACATCGGCTCGGTGAGCTCGCTGGCGGCGGCGTTGCCGACCCTGCTCCTGGAGCGGGGCTATTCCAGGCGCTTCGAGTACGAGGCGGACGCCTACAGCGCCAGCTTCCTCAGGTCACGACAGATCGACCCGATGGCGCTCGGCGAGATGCTGCGTCGGCTGATGGCCGCGCACGGCGTGGACGAGGACGGCGCGGGCTCCTACCTGGCTACGCACCCCTCGACCCGGGAACGCATCGAGGCGCTGTCCCGACAGACCGCGGACGACACAGCCACCCAAGGCCTTTGAGCCCCAATGTCTGTGAGCCGGATCCGTGATCGCCGCGTGTGGATGCCGCGTCCGAGCGCACAGCCCCTCAACCGAAGTTGATACGTGCCTCCAGGTTGGCCCGGGAATCGGCGTTCAGCAGGGCCTCCTCCAGCGTGATCCGACCGTCCTTGAACAGCTGATACAACGAATCATCGAAGGTCTGCATGCCCTTGGCCGAGCTGTCCTGCATGGCCTCGCGGATCTCCTCGATACTGCCACGCAGAAGCAGATCGGCGATGTGTGGCGTGTTGACCATGATCTCGATCGCGGCGCAGCGCTTGCCATTGATGTCCGGGATCAGACGCTGGGAGATTACACAACGCATGTTCAGGGACAGGTCCATGAACAGCTGCTTGTGCATATCGTTGGGGAACAGGTTGATGATGCGCTCCATGGCCTGGTGCGCGTTGTTCGCGTGCAGGGTGGAGACGGCCAGATGGCCGGTGTTGCAGAGCTCCAGCGCCGCCTCCATCGTCTCCCGATCACGGATCTCGCCGATCAGGATGACATCGGGAGCCTCGCGCAGCGAGGATTTGAGCGCTCGCGTATAGGACAGCGTGTCGTTGCCCACCTCGCGCTGGCTGATGATGCTCTTCTTGTTCGGGTGATAGAACTCGATCGGATCCTCGATGGTCAGCAAGTGCCCAGCCAGGTGCTCGTTGCGATAGTCGAGCATCGCCGCGAGCGTAGTGGACTTGCCCGAGCCGGTGGACCCCACCATCAGGATCAGACCACGCTTGTGCATGATCATATCGCCCAGCACCTCGGGCAGACCGAGCTCGGGAATGGTCGGGATCTTCGCCGGCACCATGCGCAAGACCATCGCCGGCCGTCCACGCTGGCGATAGGCATTGACCCGATACCGGGCGCTGCCATCCGGCAGCTCGACCGCGAAGTCGAGCTCCTTCTCGTCGTCGAAGCGCTGGCGTTGGTCGTCGGACATCAGACCGTACACCGCGCCTTCCACGAACTCGGTGCTCAGCAGCGTCTTACCGACGTTGACGATGTGCCCTTCCAGCTTGAGCTTGACCGGGGAATCCACCGTGAAGAACAGGTCGGAAGCCTTCTTCTCGACCATGAGCTTCAGATAGGGCGTGATATCCATCTACGAACCTTGCGCTAGTCGATACGGCGATTGAGTCATGCGGTCGGATGCGTGCCGCGGGCGTGCACGAGCGGGGGCCGTCACACCGTCAGGTGCCGATCCCGTTGGCGATTGTCGTCGTGTACGCGGTGAGCGACGGAATCCGGCTCAGCGCAGCAATGCGCCCTTCTCCTCGTCGGTCTCCTCCAGCGAGAGACGTTCCAGGCCCGCCATGTTGTCGCGGTCCTTGGCTGCCTTGCCTTCCAGCTTGATACGTAGACGCAGCTCGTTCTGCGAATCGGCATAACGCAGCGCGTCCTCGTAGGTGATCATGTCCGCCTCGTAGAGGTCGAACAGCGCCTGGTCGAAGGTCTGCATTCCGAGCTCGCGAGACTTCTGCATGATCGGTTTGATCTCGTGCAGTTCGCCTTTGAGTATCAGGTCCTTGATGAGCGGCGAGTTGGTCATGATCTCGATGGCCGCGCAGCGGCCCTTGCCCTCACGTCGCTTGAGAAGACGCTGTGAGATGACCGCCTTGAGGTTCGCCGACAGGTCCATGAGCAACTGGCTGCGACGCTCCTCGGGAAAGAAGTTGATGATCCGGTCGAGCGCCTGGTTGGCGTTGTTCGCGTGCAGCGTGCAGAGACACAGGTGGCCTGTCTCGGCAAAGGTCAGCGCCTGCTGCATCGTTTCTGCCGTGCGCACCTCGCCAATCAAAATGACATCCGGCGCCTGTCGCAGCGTATTTTTCAACGCCACATCAAATGACTCGGTGTCCATGCCCACCTCTCTCTGCGTGACAATACAGCCGGCGTGC
>JAGRHX010001089.1 GCA_020444775.1 Gammaproteobacteria bacterium | reverse complement strand
CGCTGCGCCAGCGCCAGCGTGGCCTCGTCACGCAGCGCCTCGATACTGAAGTCCGAGAGGTCCAGCTCACCACGCTGCAGGACCCGCGCGACCACGTACTGCGCGCAAAGACGCGCATAGTTCACCGCCATATCCGGCTTCACGGGCCGACCGACCAGTCGCCGCGTGAGCGGTGGCACACGAGCGACCACCCGCTCGATCGCTACCGATCGCAGGTCGTGGTGAGCGCCGATCTCCAGACACGCATCGACGATACCGTGCGTGGCGCGACCGCTGGGAAACGGCTTGTGCGCGACCTCGGTGATTCGCCAGCAGTGCCCCAGCTGTTGCAGCAGATCGGCATAGTCGTGCTCGGCCTCGAACAGCTCGAAGTAGGCGTAGGGACCGTCCAGCACCGCGCCGGGACCCGGCACACCTGCGCGCGCCAGCTCACAGGCGAGCACCGCGTTGCGGGCATTGAATCCGACCTGCATCGCCAGCAGCGGTGAACCCTCGCTGTGCGCCTGCATGGTGCCGCACAGCTGCGACAGACTGATGCCCATCGCGCTCACCAGGGTCGGCCGGTCAAAGCCCGCCAGTCGCCCGATTGCCGCGGTCGCGGCGAAGGCGCCCGCGGTAGCGGGTCTGAAGAAGCGCAGCCCGGAACGCGCCGCCAACCCCAGCGTGGCGGCAACGTCCACGCCCAACGCCACGGCGCTCAGCAGCGAGCGGCCATCGACCGGTTGCGCGAACAGGGCACCGTCGTCGATCGCAGCCAGGGTGGCGCCGAGCAGCACCGCCATCGGATGCACCACCGCGCCCTCGTGCACACAGTCGTATTCGGCGTTGTGGATCTGATAGGCGTTGAGCAGCGCGGCGCCCTGCGCCGAAAGCCGCTGGTCGCTACCCAGAACCCGGGCGCCAGCGGTTCGCTCGGCGAGATGCGCCGACGCCTGACTGCGCGCCAATGCATCGACCCAGGGGCCGCTGCTACCGGACACCCCCACGCCCAGGCTGTCCAGCAGGAAGATCCTGCTCCAGCGCACCGCCTCGTCCGATAGATCCGCGTGCTCGGTGTCGAGCACGTGCGCGCATATGATTTCGATGCTGTCCATGGCGCGGCCTCCAGACCGTGTTCGGCTTCAATCGTCCAAATCGTGCTGCGCGCGCCAGTGCCGCGCAATCTGCGCGCGGGTCGCAATCCATACCCCGTCGTGCGCCAATACGTGATCGAGGAAGCGCTCGAAATAGTCGATACGTCCCGGACGACCGATGATGCGCAGATGCACGCCCAGCGACATCATCCGCAGCGCATGCGCACCCTCTCGGTACAGCCGATCGAAGCTGTCCACGGCATACTGCAGCCAATCGGCCGGAGTCAGCGCCGGCGCGGTCCACAGCTTCATGTCGTTGTTGTCCAGCGCGTACGGCACGACCACGATGCGGCGATCGCCGACGTGCTGCCAGAACGGTCGGTCGTCGGAATAGTCGTCCATGTGGTACTCGAAACCTTCCTCGACCAGCAGTCTGACCGTATTCTCGGTGGTCAGGTAGCGTGACAGCCAGCCCACCGGTCGCTCCCCGACGCTGCGCTCGATGGACTGCACCGCCTTGCGGATGAACGTTCGCTCCTCGGCCTCGTCCATACGAAACTGATGGATCCAGCGCCAGCCATGGCTGCAGACCTCGTGGCCACCCTCGACAATCGCGGCACACAGCTGCGGTGCCCGTTCCAGGCTGAGCGCGGCGGCGGTGAAGGTCGCGCTCAGACCACGCTCGGTCAGGGCCTGCATAACCCGTGGGGCACCGGCGCGAATTCCATACAGATAGTTGCTCTCGTTACCATAGTTCCTGATCGGTCTGGCGATGGCGATACCGAGCTCATCGACCGGATCAGGCCCGCGATCGCCGTCGCGTAGCGAAAGCTCCGAGCCTTCCTCGACGTTGATTACCAACGACAATGCGAGTCGGGCATGCTCGGGCCAGGACATCAGCGCTCTCCTCGTTCAAGGGCACGGTCAGCTGCGCACGCGTACCCGGCCCCGGACATCGAGCCCTGGAGCCGGTCACCAGCAAACTGCAGACGATCTTCAGGCGTTCTTCAGGCGGTCGCGTCCCGCCGTTCGCGTCCGGCGACCATGCGTAGCGGCGTGTACTCGATCACCGTGTTGCCGTCTTGGTTGACGATCAGATTTCGGGTCCGAACCAGACCGCGTCCCTTGGAAGTGGCGCGCGATTCCAGCACCTCGACCTCGACGTGGATGGTATCGCCGACGAAGGTCGGACCGCGGACATGGAACTCCATGTGCAGGAAGGCGAGCCCGGTATGCTGCATGGTCGATTGCACCAACAGCCCCTCGGCCAACGTGTAGGCAAGCGCGCCGGGAACGACTCGCCCCTGCATCGGCGAATGCTCCTCGGCATAGGGCACGTCGGTGAACAGCACCTCGGTCATGCCGGTGCAGTTGATGAAGCCAACCAGGTCGGCCTCGGTGATGGTTCGACCGATGGTCTTGAAGCGGGTCCCCACCTCGAGCTCTTCCCAGCACATGCCGAGCCCCACGGTCTTCATCTTCGCTGTCATCTTGGTCTCCTGGTGGACGTAGCGCGGTAATCATCGAGGGCGGAGGTCGCGCGGTGCGCTCAGCCGAGCACGAAGCCCTGGTAGTCGTTGGCCGCGACATCGTCGCATATCTCTCGATAGCGTGGTGCACCACCCGCATACAGCAAGAAGGTGCGCCGATCGTGCCCGGGCAGATTTCGATTGATCCCCATGAACCAGGAGTCGACGCGGGTGAAGAGCAACTTCTCGGCGGTTTCCAGGACGTGCCCGGTCCAGTCTCGCTCCGCGGCATCACTGGCCTCGACCCGGGTCAACCCGCGCTGCCGCATGTAGGCGATCAGATCCGTCACCCACTCGACGTTCTGCTCGATACAACGCGGGATATTGCAGAAGGTCGCCGCATTGTGCGGCCCCACCAGCGTGAACAGATTTGGAAAGCCCGCGACCTGCAGCCCCAGATAGGTGCGTGGCCCATCACGCCACTTGTCCCGCAAGAGCTGGCCGTCCCGGCCACGAATGTCGATGCGATCGAAGGCGCCGGTCACCGCGTCGAAGCCGGTCGCGTAGATGATCATGTCGAACGCGTGATCCGCATCGACGGTGCGAACGCCGTCCGGCGTGATACGTTCGATCGGCGTCTCGCGCAGGTCGACCAGATGCACGTTGTCCTGGTTGTAGACCTCGTAGTAGCCGGTCTCCAACGGCACCCGCCGGGTGCCGAAGCCGTGATTGGTCGGAATCAGCTTCTCCGCCAGCAACGGATCATCGACCCGCTGTCTTATCTTGTTCGCGACGAAGTCGCTGATCGTGGCGTTGGCGCGTGGGTCGGTGAAGATATCGCGGAAATTGCCCATCCAGATGCCGAAGCCCGGCGCCGCGTAGAGCGCCTCGTAGAAGGCTTCACGCTCCTTCGCACTGACCTGCATCGCGTAACGCGGATCGGCGTTGTGGATGAAACCGCCGTGTGAGCTGCGACAGCGTGCGAAGATCTCGTCGTAGCCGGACTTGATGCGTTGCTGCTCCTCGGCCGTGATCGGCCGGTTGTGCAGGGGCGCGCACCAGTTCGGGGTGCGCTGGAACACGTACAGCTCGGCGGCGCGCTTCGCCACCTCCTGGATGACCTGCACCCCGGTGGCACCGGTACCGATCACGGCGACCCGCTTGCCGGCGAACTCCACCGGATGATGTGGCCAGCTGGCGGTATGCCAGGCCTCGCCGGCAAACGAATCCAGCCCGTCTATCGCCGGCATCACCGGCGCCGAGAGCACGCCTATGGCAGTTATCAGGAAACGTGCGCGGGCGCGGCGGCCATCGGCCAACGTCACCTCCCAGAGCCGGGCTCCGGCATGGTGACTGGCTGCGACCACACGACTGTCGAACTCGATGTGCGCGCGCAGATCGAAACGCTCGGCGACGTGCTTCACATAGCGCAGTGTCTCCGGCTGAGCCGCGAAGTGCTCGCTCCAGGACCAGTCCTTCAGCAGCTGCTTGGAGAACGAGTAGCCGTAGCTGTAGCTCTCCGAATCGAAGCGCGCGCCCGGATAGCGATTCCAGTACCAGGTGCCACCGACGTCTCCTCCGGCCTCGAAGACCCGCACCGTAAGACCCAGCTCGCGCAATCGATACAGCTGATAGAGACCGGAGATACCGGCGCCGATGATGATCGCGTCGACGGGCCGCGTGTCGTCGCCAGCGCGATTCCCGCCGGCACCGCTGGAAGCCAGGTGAACTGACATGCGTGCACTCCCCCGTTCGAACCGGCGGCGAGCGCTCCCAGCCGAGCGGGATTATTTGGTCTGGTAGGTGAAGACCCCATCCCAGCCGGCGCCGGGCGGATCCTGACGATAGATTGCCACCCGCTCGGCGTACAGTCGATACAGTTCCCGGGTGGGATTGGCCCGATGCAGATTGAGGAACTGGATCTCGGCGCTATCCCAGTTCTGCGCCCGGTACAGCTTGAGCGCCTCACGATAGAGCTTGAGCTCGGAACGCTCGGCCCGGGTGATCTCCTTGCGTTTGCACATCGGTTCGTAGATCGTCACCGGCTCTTCCTTGCCCTTGACCCGCACTCGATCAATCTCGCGATAGACGTATTCGGGCACGGCCATGGCCGTGGTCTCGCTGACAACCAGCTCGATGCCGTAGTTCTTGGTCAGCCCCTCCAGACGCGAGCCCAGATTGACCGCGTCGCCCATCACCGTGTAGGCACGCCGGAACTCGGAGCCCATGTTGCCGACGCTCATGTTGCCGGTGTTGAGACCGATGCCGATGTGGATGCGCGGCCAGCCACGTGCCTCGAAACGATCGCCGATGGCCTTCAGCTCCTCGAGCATGGCCAGCGACGCCTCGAGCGCATGTCGGGCGTGGTCGTCATCAGGCAACGGCGCACCCCAGAAGGCCATGATCGCGTCACCCATGTACTTGTCGATGGTGCCCCTGTAGTGATGGATGACCCGCGTCATCGGAGTCAGATACTCGTTCATGAGCTGCGACAGCTCACGCGGATTGAGCCCTTCAGAGATGGTGGTGAAGCCACGCACGTCCGAGAACAGCACGGTCAGCTCCCGGTTCTGGCTCTCCATGGAGATGACATCGGGGTTCTCACTCATCTCCTCGACCAGCTCGGGCGGCACGTACTGGCCGAACTGGCTGGCGAGCTGGCGTTTGCCACGTGCCTCGACCAGGAAGCCATAGGACATGTTGAACAGGAACAGCGTCAGCACCGCGAGCAGGCTGGCCGCGAGTGGCACCACCAGCCGATCGCCGAACCAGAAGGCCATGTTTGTGCCGACCAGCGTAGTCAGCAGCACCAGCGTGGTAACGGCGGCCATGATCGGACTCAGCGCCGGCAACAGGAACGACATGACCAGCCCGCACAGCAACAGCAGCAGCAGCTCGGCGCCCTGCATGTAGGCTGGATTCTCGAGAATCACGCTGCGGTTCGGATCGCCCTTCTTCGAGAGGATCCCCGAGATCAGGTTGGCGTGCACCTCGACGCCCGGGAAGTCCGGGGCTACCGGGGTCGCGCGCAGGTCCAGCAGTCCCTTGGCGGTGGTCCCGACGAGCACGATCTTGCCCATCAGCAGCGATTTGTCGACGCGGCCGTGTAGCACGTCGGTGGCCGAATAGTACGGGAAGCTGCCCTGCGGCCCTCGATACGGCACCAGCGTGCGAACCTTCTTGTCCACCGGTATGTGAATCGGCCCCAGCTCCAGCCACTCCATGTGCGAATAGCGCCCGCCCGGCACCGAGTCGGCAGGGAAACCAGGCACCAGCCGGTCGACGCCGAGCGCCGTGCGCGCGACGGCCAGTGACAGCGATTCGTAGTAGTTGCCATCGTACTCGTAGATCATCGGCACCCGCCGATGAATGCCATCGGTGTCGGGCTCGGACAGGAAGTGGCCGGCCGCGTAGGCGTTGTCCTGGAGGATCGCGAGGTTGGCGCCGTAGCCGGCGCCCTCGTTGAAGTCGATGTTGCGTCCGGTGAACTGACCCTTGACGAAGGTCGGTCGAGGCAGCTCACCGGCAGCCGGCGCCACCCCGGACTCGTCGGCACCGGTGAAGAAGAACCCCAGCACCACCTTACGGTCCTTGATGCTGTCGGCGAATATCCGGTCGTGGTCGAGCTCGGTCTGCAGCTGCGCGGCGCGCTGCGCGAGCTCGGGATGACGGCCGAGACCGGCCTGCTCGAGCTCTGCGAGCACCTGGATGCCGGTGCTCTCCTCCTTCTCCGCGAACACGATGTCGAAGGCCAGCAGCTCGACCTCGTACTCGTCGAACATCCGATTCACCAGATCGGCCATGACGTCGCGGGGCCAAGGCCAGCGGCCCTGCGCGGCCAGGCTCTTCTCGTCGATGTCGATGATGACGATGCGATCGTCGTGCGTGCGTGGCATGGTCGCCAACAGACGCGCGTCGTAGGCGATGTTCTCGAGCCGCGTGATCAGCTCGAATTCCTTGTGCTGGGTGACGTGCGCCAGGAACAGGCCCAGGATCAGCAAGCTGAGCAGTATCCGCAGCCAGTTCCTTTCGAAATAGTGTTGCAGCACGTGTGCGCCAGCGCCTCCGAGGGAAACGCTGATGGGTCAGCGCTTCCTGTGTGGTACTTCACGAATATGCCACCGAAGTCGACGACGCGGGTCGTTGACCTCGGCAGCAAAGCACGATTCACATATTCGCCTGCCGATGCTGATTCATTCCCCGGATGGAATGAAGGATGGAATCGGGGGTGGAATGAATCAGCGCTTCCCCAATCTCTTCCTGAACACGATACGGGTGTGCATGTTCCGCGACGACGCGCCCGAGGCCCGGATCACCACTTGCTTCAGGTCGACAGCGTCAAGTCGACAGCATCTCGTCGAGCCGTCGGGTGCTCGTCGATGCTCGAATGCACCCGTAGAGCACGGGCACGCATGAACCGGGCACGGGCACACCTGCGGTCGCCCGCGCTCATCGAGGTTTGTCGGCTCTACGCGACGATTATTGAGTCGGCCGCCCCCCGCTTGTCCAATGCCAGTGTCCAATGCCAGCCGCGCACGCGCCGCCGGATGGCGGCCCGAGCCGCTCAGCCCAACCGCTCACGCAGTTGTCGCAGATACGCCTCGTGGTCGGGGGGTCGCCCGGCACGCTGGGCCTCCCACATGATCTGGCCGAGAACGTCCATGATCCGATGTTGCAGCTCGTGCTCGTCTCCAACCCGCGACGCCAGCTCCGCGTACAGGCTGGCGAAGCCGAACGGCCTATCGGTGCTGCGTTGCTCGTCGATGGCAATATGCATCGCCAGGTGCAGGAAGGGATTGACCTGCCCGTCCTCGACCGGGAACTCGCGCTGCGCGGCGTCCGGCTGCGCGAGCATCCGGTGATACTCGGGATGGCGCTCCACGATGAGGGCGATCTGTTGCTGCAACGGCTGCAATGGTGCCTTCTGCCTGTAACGCTGCCAGGCGCTGACGATGGTGTTGCGGAGCTGATCTCGATTGGCTTCGAACATCGACTCGATATCTCTGGTCGATCCCTGGTCGATCCCTG
>JAGRHX010001088.1 GCA_020444775.1 Gammaproteobacteria bacterium | reverse complement strand
TCTGTAGCCCCCGGGTCTGCCCCCCTTGCCTGCGAGCCGAGACTAGCGTCGAAGCGTGGGTGCGACAAGTCGCGGGTGTGCGCAGGGCAGCGCTGGGTACGCGGCTGGGGGCGGTCGGGTCAGCGGCAGGCTCTGCATGAGCGCCGCAAGGGTGTCGGACCAGGCAAGCCGGGTCGGCTGGTCGAAGCCATCGCCGAGCAGCTGCTCGAGCGACCACAGCAACGCCGTCAGGACCGGTGGATAGTGCTCGCTCGGGACCAGGCCCGGCCCAGCGCGGGGAGCGACGGGCTCGGACCGCAGCTCGTCGATGGCGTGCCCCAGAGCGATCAGCAGGCAGCGCGCCTGGGCGCGCATGTCCGGCTCGAAGTGGGCACGCAGCTCCGGCGCATCGCGAAACAGACGCGAGAAGAACAGGCTGGCCGCCTCGTCGTCCATGGGCTGGAGCCGGGCCCAGCTGCGTTTCACCAGACGCGTCTGTTCGGGGGTCATGTCGGTCCGATTCGGTCGTGATGGTGCCGGTATCGTCCGCGTCCGGCGGGTCTCGTAGTCGGGATCCGTCGGCCTGTCTGCGCGCATTCTTCAATCCGATGTGGCCACCGCGGTCACGAAACCGCATACCTGGTGGCGGGTGCCGTGCGACGACCTAAAGGCATGTGTCACCGGTTCCGATAGCAACAGGGTCTTGGCAGTCGCAAGGGTCGCAAGGTGTCAGTCGACGTGTCGGTCGAACAGCGTCTGGACGAGATCTGCGCGCGCGTGACAGAGCTCACCACGATGCCCAACGTCTATTTCCGGGTGCGCGAGGTGATCGCGGACTCGGACTCGTCGGCGAGCAGCCTTGCCGAGGTGCTGAGCACCGACCCGGCCATGACCAGCAGCGTGTTGCGGGTTGCAAACAGCGCGCTGTACAGCTTGCCGAGAAAGGTCGAGCACATGGTCCAGGCCATCAGCCTGCTCGGCATGCAGGCCGTGCACGACATGGCGCTGGTGTCCGCGCTGGGCGCGACCTTCTCACGCTGGACCGTCGATGCCCTGGACATGGAACGCTTCTGGCGACGCAGCGTGTGCGCGGCGCTGGCGGCGAAGGCGATCGCGGTGCGGCTCGGTCAGCCACACATAGAGCGACACTTCGTTGACGGGCTGCTGCACGAGGTCGGGCACATTGCCCTCGGTCAGGTGGTGCCCGAGGAGCTGCAGCAGGTCCTTTCCCGGGTCGAGCTGGAATCGAACCTGCTTGCGCGGACCGAGCAAGAGGCGCTCGGTTTCGACTACGCGCGGCTGGGCGCGCGTCTGCTCGAGCGCTGGAATCTGCCGGAGAGCATCGTTCGGGCGGTGCGCAATCAGGTCTGTCCCGACCCCGAGGATCCGCAGGCACTGGCCGCGGCCATCGTCCATGTTGCCCGTGAGGTTGCCTGCGCCGTGGTCGCCGAGCAAAGCATGAGTGCGCGCTATGCCGAGATACCGTTGTCGGTGTTGCGCATTCTGTGTCTGGACAGCGCGGACTTCGAAGCGGTCAGGGATCAGGTCGCGATTCGCGAGGCACAGACCATACGGCTGTTGTTCCCGCGTCTGCACAATCGTGGTCTGGGGCGGACCCGGGCGAGGCGCTGAGCCGCCGGCCCCATCTACACGCATCCGGGGGTAGCATGCGCGGGCGTCATCGTGCCCGGAACGACTGCGAGTAGCCCGCCGCACCGGGGTACGCGCGTTACGCTTGCGCTACGACCCTGCACCGCTACCCCGATTCGCCAGAGGATGATATGACCGAGCTGCTGCCGCTGCTGACCGACCCGACCGCCTGGATTGCGCTCGCGACCTTGATCGTGATGGAGGTGGTGCTGGGTATAGACAACCTGCTGTTCATCTCCATCTTGACCAACAAGCTGCCCGCGGAGCAGCGTGCACTGGCGCGTCGCACCGGCATCGCGCTGGCCCTGGTGCTGAGACTCGTGCTGCTCGGCGCGGTCGCCTGGATCGTGCAGCTCAAAGAGCCCGTGTTCGAGCTGTTCTCGCATGCGTTCTCCTGGAAGGACCTCATCCTGATCGCTGGCGGGCTGTTCCTGGTCTGGAAGGCGACCAAGGAGATCCATCACAACGTCGATCCGGATCCGGAAGGCGATCTGTTCGAAACGGGGGCCGCGAGTATAGGCATGAGCGCGGCGATCGGTCAGATATTGCTGCTGGACCTGGTGTTCTCGGTCGACAGCATCATCACCGCGGTAGGTATGACGCCGCACGTGCCAATCATGGTCATCGCCGTGTTGGTGGCGGTAACGGTGATGTTGCTCGCGGCCGGTCCTTTGTCGGCTTTCGTCGAGGCCAACCCGACCGTGGTGATGTTGGCGCTGGGCTTCCTGCTGATGATCGGTATGACGCTGATCGCCGAAGGCTTCGGCGTTCACGTGCCGAAGGGCTATGTCTATGCGGCAATGGCCTTCTCGGCCCTGATCGAGGGGCTGAACATGCTTTCCCGACGAGCGCGCCGCCGGCGCCGCGCGCTGGCCGGCGAATAGCATCACGGCGTGGCATCGGCTCCGGCGGTCATGCCCGGTGACGGTGCACTGGCTGGCGACCGCCGGAGCCGGTGAGCGCTTGCCGCGGAGACGGCGGCGTCAGCCGAGCAGATTCTGCTCGAAGGCTTCCTCGTTGAAGCCGACCAGCAGCAGCTGGCCGCTACGCAAGGTCGGCGCGCGCAGGTTGCCGGTCGGGCCCAGCA
>JAGRHX010001087.1 GCA_020444775.1 Gammaproteobacteria bacterium | reverse complement strand
CCGGCGAGCAGGGCCGCGGCTTCGCCGTGGTGGCCTCCGAGGTACGCAACCTGGCGCAGCGCAGCGCCACCGCCGCCAAGGAGATCAAGGCGCTGATCGAGGACTCGGTGACCAAGGTGCGAGACGGTTCGGATCTGGTCAACGCCTCTGGTGACACGCTTGCGGAAATCGTCGGCTCGGTCAATCAGGTCTCGACGATCGTCGCCCAGATTTCCGGTGCCAGCCGCGAGCAGGCGGTCGGTATAGACCAGATCCGACAGACGATATCCCAGCTCGACGACATGACTCAGCGCAATGCCGCCCTGGTCGAGGAGGCGGCATCCACCAGCGGCTCGGTCAGCGAGCAATCCCGGGTGCTGGACGGCCTGATGGGCTTCTTCCGACTTGGCGAAGTGGACGGCCACACCGCATCGACCGGCGTCATGCTGTCGGAGGATCGGCACGATTACGCGGCGGAAATCGCCGCAAGCCACGATCGCCCGCCAGGCGCATCTCATCCGCTCGCGAGCGACGCGGCCTGAGCCGACCATTGCCGGCGAATCGTTGGCAGGATTTCTGTCCCGGGATTGCGGCCCCGGCGGCCCAGGGTCCTGCTCTTGGAGCGCAGACGGCCTGCCCCCGATCAGGTCCGGGAACGACGTCGTGCCAGCTGCCCGAGCATGCCGCGAACGATCCGCGCGCTCGGCTGACGCATGTACGCGACCGTGCCGAACAGGGCCAGCGACGAGCATGACAACAGCGCGGTGACGGGCGCCGCGTCACGGAGCGTGTAGTAGCTCAGCAGCGCACCCAGCGCACAACCCAGCGGCAGGACCAGCACACCGCCCATGCCGGACACGAACAGGCGACTCGACAGCGCCGCAAGCAAGCCAATCCAGACGCTCAGCGCCACTACCGCCGCGAGCACCGGGGCGGAATCGACACCGGCAAGGGCGAGCAGTTTCCATAGTCCCAGCTCGAGGACGAAGCACAGCACCGTGACCCTGAACACCACCGGCCGCCGACCACGCGCAATGAGCATCAGATGCAACGGATCGCCAATCGAGATCAAGACCAGCAGGGCCGCGGTGAAATCCAGCCACTCGCCGGCGTGCAGATAACGGGCGCCGAACACGCTGCTGGTCAACCACGGACCGAGCTGATCCGCGAAAGCCACCAGCACCACCCCCGGCAGCGGCAGCAACGCGAGCAGCAGCACGACGAAATCCAGATCCTTGTCGTCGGCCCGGCTCACGGAGCGACTCAACACGGGTAGCGCAGACGCCGCGAAGGCGCGCGCCACGGTGTTGAGTGCGAGCAGGATCGAGATGGCCAGCGCGAGCTGTCCGAGCTCGACCGGCGCGAAGCCGCCGTGGCGGGCAAGAAACATCGGCGCCTGCAGGCTCCAGAGTATGAACATCCCGAGCACCGCGATCGGCACGCCCTGGCGGAACAGCGCCAGGGAGCGCCGGTCGAGCCTGACCCGCAGCGCGGCCAGTCGCGAGTGCACCAGCCAAAGACCACGACACGCCTGCGTCCACCAGAGCAGGCCGTGTGTCAGAGCCAGGGCCCGCAGATCGCCGCCGAGCAACAGCACGGTGGCGATGAGGACGATCTCCAGGGGTCGGAACAGGCTCTCCTGGGCAAGCGTGTTGCGCGCCGCCTCGTACGCGGAGAACACGTACTCGGTCCACATCACCAGTCCCCTGCCGACCAGCGCGACGCTGAACAACACGATCAGGTCACGGGCGACACCCGGCGGTTCCAGCACCTGACCCAGGCCGAGCTGCAGGAGCACGGCGCAGCCACACATCAGCATGAACAGACCGAGACTGGCGTGCAGCACCCCGGCCCCCTGACCACGTTGGCGGCCAATCTCCTGGGCAAGAATCACCCCCATGCCCAGGGTGCACACCGGTAGAATGGCGATGTACCAGTTCTGTGCGTAGGTGAAGACCCCGAACAGCTCCGGTCCCAGGCTGCGGGTCAGCATGACGATGTAGACAACGCGCAGGGCCAGGCCGACGCCGCGAGCTCCGGCCAGGTGCAGGGTATTGACCAGGATCGATCGCGCGCCGACCTCACTCAAGGCACACACTCCCGCGTCGATACACGCCTGACCAGCACAGCGCCGGCCGCGATTCGGGTCGGGTCGGCCACAAAGCAGCAGATGGAGAACGGCATATGGCGGTGATCAGTCGGGAGAGTGTTGTCGACCTGTTGTTCGACCAAGGTCCCAAGTTCCACAGTCTGACCGACGACGAGGTCATCAGCTACGCCATCCAGCGGCCGGTTTTGGAGTGGTTCGTCCGTCACCTGCCGTCCGATGCACGCACCCTCGAGACCGGCTGCGGCTACACCACGGTGGTGCTGGCCTGCCTCGCCGCCCGACACACCACCATCTCGCCGGGCGCCGACGAGCATCAGCGCATTCGCCATTGGTGCGAGTCGCACGATCTGTCGCTGGCGCACGTGCAGTTCTTCGCGGAGCGTTCCCAGGCGGTGCTTCCCGGGCTGTCCGACGAACCTCTGGATTGCGTGCTCATCGATGGCGATCACGCTTTTCCGGCGCCCTTCATCGACTGGTACTACACGGCCGAGCGAATCGTCGAGGGCGGTCACGTGATCATCGACGATGTGCAAATCCCCACCGGCGGCATCCTGCGGGATTTCCTCGCCCAGGAAGAGGGTCGTTGGCGTGCGGTGGCCGAGATCGACAAGACCTGTGTGTTTCAGAAGATCACCTCGGCACCGGTCGCGGTCGGCATGCGTTGGATGGAACAGCCATTCTGCCGCATCCCGGTGAGCGCTACCCTGCGTCGGGTCGGCAACCGTTTGCGCAGCGCGTTCACCAGCGGCTGAGGATGATCGTCATGCCGACGGCGCCGACCTGCGCATGCGCAGTCCACGTCTGTAGCCCAGGGTGTACGGCAGTAGCACCAGCGGCATGCACAGATAGTCCCAGATTGACATCCGGTGACTCGGTGAGGGCCGGCCACCACGCAGTGCCCGACTGATCCCGGCATAGTAGAGGCGCCGCGCGATCCAGACATAACGGATCCGTTCCGGCAGCACCTGGTGGTGGAGTAACGCCGCACCTTCGTACACGACCTGCTCGCCGCGGGCCCGCGCGCGATCGCAAAGATCGGTCTCCTCACCGCCGAGCAGGATGCCGTCACGCCGCCCGAGTTTCTCGTCGAAGCAGGCGAGATCGCCCAGACGTTGGATATCGATACCGAAGCCGGCGCCGACAACCTTGCTGGCGACGCTGCGTTGGACGCCGAAATCGAGCATCGAGTACTGCTCGTAGACCACCCGCGCGCGGGTCAGCCACAGCGGCTTACGATGCCAGCGTGGCACGATCCTGCAGCCGGCCACGGCTGCACCGGTCTGTACGATGGCCTGATACAGTTGCACAGCCCAATCCGGCTCGGCGATAGCGTCACTGTCGATGTACAGCAACACACGGGTCGGGGACTCGGCGATCGCGAGGTTACGCGCATACGACAGGCTGCGTGCCTCGATGCCTCGGTAGTCGAAACGAACGTTCAAATTGCACAGCCTGCGACAGTGCTCGGCCATGCTCGCGTTCGGTCGCTGGTCCAGGAACAGCACCAACAAGCGCACACCACGCTGCGAGGCCAGACTGCCCAGTGTCTGCTGCACCAGCTCATCGCTCTCGCCATAGCGGGTGAGACTGACGGTGAGATTGGCGTCGAAACCCTGGACGTCTGAACCATGGGCGTCCAGGCCTTGGGCGTCGAATCGATGCTCCGGACCAGCCATCAGAATCGGTATCCGAACAGGTCCACGTCGCGCGCGTACAGCTCGGCCACCCGTTCGCGCATGGCCTCGTCGTAGATCTCCCTGTAATCGCGGCGCTCGCTACGATTCAGATGCAGCAGCTCCGCCCGTGGACGCCCGAGCCGTTCGCGGATGGTCTGGAAATCGACGCCGAAGGTCTCCAGCCGACCGACGAAATCGACCAGCAGACGGCCTTCCCCATCGGTCACGAAGTCGGCCTGCGGCAGCAGATGTATGCAACGTCGCAGCGACTCCGGTGTCAGCCAGTCGAGCACGAAACGTTCGAAGCTGTCGCAATCGCCGAGGTTGCGCTGCGCCCAGTATCGATCGCGTTGATTCATCCCACCGCGCTTGAGAAAGCTGTATGCGGAGTACAGCCTGTCCCAGGGATTGCGCACGATGCAGAACTTGAAGCACTGGTCGAAGAACGTCGGCCCGAAAATCGCCCGATAGTCCGCGGCGCAGAAATGCGGACTCTCGCGTTCGAACAGGCTGGTCGATACCGAGATACCACCGGTCTTCGGTATGTGCACGAAGATCGCGCGATGCTCGCGGTAGCTACACAGACAGAAGCGATCGTCGCCGCGCGCCAGCATGCGCCGGTAGCGCGGCAGCAGGAATCGCTGACGGATCCACCAGTGCAAGGGCACCGGAATGCCGTCCAGAATCAGACAGCTCAGGCGTCGGT
>JAGRHX010001086.1 GCA_020444775.1 Gammaproteobacteria bacterium | reverse complement strand
TCGGGTAGCGGGCTCTCGTGGTTCGTCGATTCTGATTCGGTCCGCGCGCCAGCTACCCTCGCAAATGTGCGATGAGTACTACGACTACGATTACGAGCGTGTGGACCGGATTCATCAGCGGAGAATAGGCAGGCGTCCGCGGACCTGTCAAGGGGCCGGGACCCCGGCCCCGCCATCGACGATTGTCGCGGCCAGACTGTCCATGCCATCCAGTAAGCGGACGATGTGCGCTTCGTCGAACGGCTGTGGATGTGAGCCCAGGTGGGCAATCACCACGTCGGCGCCCGGGGCCAGATAGAGGATCTGCCCATGAATGCCGATGCCGCATACCGCCTCACGCTCGTTGCCGTACTGGTACCACTGATTGCGATAGCGGCCCTCGGGCAGCAGCTGCGCGAACTTGCCGGCACGCCAGGCATCGGCATCACCAGCGTGGCGGGTATCGTCCACCCACCAAGATGGCAGCACCTGACGCTCGTTGGCCAGACCGTTGTTGAGCATCATCTGACCGATACGCGCAAGGTCGCGCAGGCTCACGTTGATGCCGCCCGCGGTCCGGGCCGCCCCGACCCGGTCGAGTGTGACCAGGGCAGCATGCTCCGCCCCCATGGGTTGCCAGATGTGCGTTTCGAGCAGCGCCGAGAAGCTTGCGCCGCCGACCTGCTCCAGCAGCCAGCCGAGCAGATCGGTGTTTGGCGAGGTGTACTTGAAGATGCCGCCGTGGGCCCCTGATTGCCGCAGCCCGGCGATGAAGGCGTGCAGACCCGCTGGACTGCGTCCGGGGTCCGCGGGCGTGGGGTCCGGATTCCAGCCGCCGGCCACTCGATAGTGGATCATCGGACCCTCGCTGGCCTGATAGTCCTCCTCGAAATCCAGGTCCAGACGCATGTCGAGCAGGTCCTGCAGCCTCGCGTTGGCGTAGCCGCTGGCCTCGAGCGCCGGGATGATCGAGCCGATGGATCTGTGCGGATCGAGCCTGCCATCGTCGATGAGCACGCCAGCCACCGCCGCGGTCAGGGACTTGGAGACCGACATCAAGATGTGCGGCGAGTCCGGCTGCATGCCGTTGAAATAGCGCTCCTCCAGTATGCAGCCGCGGTGCAGGACGATGAACGCGTCCGTGTGCATGCTACGTAGCGCCTGTCCCAGCGGCTCGGTCCCGGCTGTGCGCGTGGTGATCGGGATCCTGTCGAGCGAACGCATGCGGCGTGGCAGCGGCCAGGGCCTGGTCGCTGCACGGACCGGCGCGGTCGGCAGCAGCCGCTGCACGTTGTGGAAGGCCCAGGCGTTGTACGGGGCCTGCCGCCAGTTGCCGAGCGTGGTTCGATGACGTAGCGGTTGCTGGTCGTGACGGTCGCGCATGGCGATGGTTGACTCCGATAGCTCTGCTGGCAAGTATGCCGCGAAGCGCGCGCCGCTTCAGCCGCGCCGCGACGTCGACATCGTCAGCCGACATCGTCATCAGTCATCGAATGAGGTTGCGCTTCATGGAGATCCTGTTGCCAGAGGGCTGGTCACGCCCGCCCGGATTCTCGAACGGAACTGTGGCGGAAGGCCGTCACGTCTTCATCGCCGGTCAGATCGGTCGCGAGCCGACGCCCGACGGACGGCTGGAAGCCGGCTTCGCGGCGCAGACGCGTCGGGCGCTGCAGAACGTGATCGCGATCCTCGCCGAGGCTGGCGGCGGCCCGCAGCACATCGCCCGGCTCAACTGGTATGTGACCGACATCGGCCGCTACCGCACCGAGGGCCGTGATATCGGTAAGGCCTACGTCGAGGTGATGGGCAAGCATTTTCCGGCCATGACCATGCTCGAGGTCTCGGCCTTGCTAGACCCTGAGGCGCTGGTCGAGATCGAGGCACACGCCGTGCTCGACTGAGCCCGGCGCCATCGATCGCGCCGGCCGGCGCGGGCTACCGGGCGTGGTTGCGTGCGCTGTCTTCCGCCTGCGCCCGTGTCCGTGCTCGGCCGCTCCCGTGTTCGCCCGCGCCCGCGTCGGTTGGAGGCGCCGGTTTGAGCCCCGGCGCATCTGCGGTTACCCTGCTAGACGGTCTCATCGAGGCCACACCCTGTCCAGACCTGCCTGAAGTCGTGTCTTTGCAGGCACGCACGCCGCGACGCGTCCCATCTCCAAACGGTTCGGGACGACCGCAAACTGCTGAACGTCAGGGGCCACGTCCATCGCCCGGTGCACGCCGCGCCGCGGATGCCCCTGACCCGGCGCAACGCAGCCGACCGCCGACGATTCGTCGCGTCATGCGCCCGCGCCGCACTCGTGTGCATTATCGTATCGAGTCGATATGTAAGCCGCAAGAGCAGGTGGAGATCGGCCGATGTCGTGGCTCCGGTCCGACAGGGTGACGCCAAGTTCTTGCTGCTGGAGTAGTCACATTGTCCGTAGAACCTGTTACCACGGCCGAGGAGGTCTCCCGTCTCGCCTTCGGATTCATGGCATCAAAGGCCCTGTTCGCCGGCTTGCACGTCGATCTGTTCACGCGTCTGAGCGAGGGACCACGCACCGCCGAGGCGCTGGCCGGGGACCTCTCTGTGCCCCCGAACAGACTACGCATCCTTCTCAACGCGCTGCTCGCAATCGGTCTGGTGAGCGTCGAGGACGATCGCTTCAGCAATGCGCCGGCCAGTGAGATGTTCCTGTCACGCACCTCCAGGTACGATTTCGGCGACTACCTGCGACATCAGATAGACGGTCAGATGTACGGTCGGCTGGAGCAGCTCAACAATGCGATGGACGGCAATCTCGACGAGGATGCCATCGCCTCCTATGCGCACTGGATGTCCGATCCGGAGGCCGCGGCGCTGTACAGCGAGTCACAGCATGCCGGGTCGCTGGGGCCGGGGCGGAGCCTGGCGCGACAGGTCGATCTGTCCGGCGCGCGTTCCCTGCTCGATATCGGTGGCGGCACCGGCGCGATGACCATCCGACTTTGCGAAGCCAATCCCGAGCTGCACTCGACGATCATCGACTTTCCCAACGTCGCCGAGATCGGCTGGCGCTTCATCACCGAAGCGGAGCTGATCGACCGCGTGCGTTACATCCCGGGCGATGCGCTGAGCGCCGCCTGGCCGGGCGAGCAGGATGTCATCTTGATGTCCTACCTGTTCAGCGGGGTGCCCGGTGACAGCATCCCACAGCTGGTGAGGCGCGCGCACGAATGCCTCGTGCCGGGAGGCACGCTGCTGGTTCACGATTTCATGGTCAATCAGGATGGCAGCGGTCCGGAACTGGCGGCGCTCTGGCAGCTTCAGCACATGGCCTTCACGCCCGATGCACGCTCGGTGAGTCCGGGGTGGCTGCGGGCGCAGATGAACGATACCGGTTTCGACGACATCACGGTGTGCGAGCTGATACCCGGTATGACGCGGCTGGTGCAGGCGCGCAAACCGCTTCGAGAATCGGCCGGGGGAAGCCGTGATGGCGCGTGCTGAGTTTCGCTTCGGATACCCGTTCCGGGTGCGCTACTCGGAGGTCGACGCGCAGGGTGTGGTGTTCAACGCGCACTACCTGACCTACTTCGACACCGCAATCACCGAATACTTCCGAGTGCTGCCTTACGACTACATGGGGCAGGTGAAGCAGACCGGAGAGGACTATCACACGGTGCGTACGCTGGTCGAATACCAGGCACCCATACTGTTCGACGAGGACATCGAGGTGATGGTCAGGGTCTCGCGTATCGGTCGCACCAGCTTGAGCTTCGTGCTCGAGATCCACGGCGCTGATGGCGAAGATCTGCGAGCCACCGGTGAGGTGGTCTGGGTCAACACCGACCAGAGCACCCATCGCTCGGCGCCATTACCCGAGTTGTTGCTCGAACGGCTGAAAGCCTACGAGAAGGACGTTTGAGCAGGCCCTGAAGAGACCTCGAGCGAGAGTCCTGCGCCGGCGCTGACGCATGGGC
The DNA here is from genome assembly GCA_020444775.1 of Gammaproteobacteria bacterium. The sequence continues at coordinate 1,238 of JAGRHX010001086.1, read as the reverse complement.
TTATCGTATCGTGTCGGTATCGGTGTGCCGCGTCGCGCGGTGGACGCAAGCTTTGATGTTGTGTCCACCGCGCGCTCTCGACTCAGTCCATGCGCAACACGATCTTGCCGAAGTGGGCGTTGGCCTTCATGTGCGCGAGGGCTTCGCTGGCCTCGGCGAGGGGGAAGCTGCGGTCGATGGGCAAGCTGAAGGTGCCGGCATTGACAGCCTCCCAGAGGTCGGCCTGCATAAGCCGAACCACCTCGCGCACCTCGTCGACGGTTCGGGTCCGGAAGGTCACGCCGATGTAGTCGATACGCTTGGCGGCGTGCAGGTCGAAGTCGAACTCGCCCTTGAATCCACCCAGCCGACCGACATTGACGATGCGGCCCTTGATGGCGGCCGCGTCCAGGTTGGCGTTGGCAACGCTCGCCGAGATTTGATCGACTATCAGGTCCACGCCCTTGCCACCGGTGGCCTCCCGGACCTGCTCGGGCCAGCCCGGGTCGCTCGAGTCGATGGCCAGGTGCGCGCCGAACTCGGCCAGTCGGGCGCGACGGGCCGGGTTGGTGGAGCTGCCGATCACCAATCCGGCCTTCATGTAGCGAGCAATCTGCAGGCCCATCAGACCGACGCCCGAGCTGGCGCCTTGGATGAGCACCGATTCGTCTTCGCGCAGCCGCCCGGCGGTGACGATGGCGTTGTGCATGGTGTTGAGTGCCACCGGTAGCGTGGCCGCCACCTCGAAGCTCATGTTGCTGTCCGGTACCGGAAAGGTCCGGCCCCAATCGCTGACCGCGTACTCGGCGTAGCCGCCGGAGCCCGAGCACATCACGCGGTCGCCGACCCGCACGTTACTGACGTTGGAGCCTACCGCGACCACCTCGCCTGCCCACTCCAGTCCCAGCACCGTGCCGGCGCCGCCCTGATTGCCGTGCGGCCGACCGCTGGCCATGATCAGATCGGCGCGATTCAGGCACGCCGCGTGCACCTTGACCAGGACCTGCTCGGCGCCCGCCTCGGGCGTGTCGACGTCGATTACCTCGACGCCCGACTGACCTATCACTGCTGCTTTCATGTCTTTCTCGTCCGCTTCGTGAATGGCAAGGGTCAGCGCCGGGCGCGCCGTTGTTGAACGAGCGCGCGGTGGCGCGGACGGTGCATGCTGAGGCTGGATGATAGCTTGACGTGGCCATCCGCGCGGCCTGGGGGCCACCGTGCATGGGCTCGCCGGCATCGACCCGGACATCGACCCGGAC
>JAGRHX010001085.1 GCA_020444775.1 Gammaproteobacteria bacterium | reverse complement strand
CGCGAAAGCCGGCCGTGGTGATGAGTCCGGTGCGTGCGCCCTGTTGCTCGAGGATTGCGTTCGAGGCCACCGTGGTGCCGTGCAGCACCTCGAGCACCTGCTCGGCGGACAGGCCCTCCTCGTCGAAGATCCGCGCCAGGCCCTGGGCGATGGCGCGCGCGTAGTCGTCGACACTGCTCGACACCTTGCGTGTTATGAGGGTGCCGTCCTCGCCCAGGAAGACGATGTCGGTGAAGGTGCCACCGATATCCACGCCGAGCCGGAAACGCAGTCGCTGCATCGCTCGCTCCCCGCTCATGCCGGGTCGACCTCGTCACGCAGCGCCGGTCGCTCCCAGCATATCTCCGGTACCGGCACACGCGACGCACGTAGTCGCGCGCGCTGCTGCTCGGTGGCGTGATCGTCCACCGCGCGTGCGCTGACATCCAGGACCACGCCATAATCGTCGCGAGCCGAAGCCACGCTGACGTACTCGTTGCGCACGTCGCGCAGCACCGCCTGCGGATCGCGATCCAAGGGGTCGCCCCAGCCGCCGCCGCCGGCCAGCTCGTGGCGGAACACGTCGCCGCGATGAATGGTCATGGTGAGCTTGGAAGCAAGCGGCGTGGCATCGCCCGTGCTGCCGGGTGGCGGCGGGTTCAGATAGTTCATCGAAGGCTTGCCAGGGTAGCCACCGTACAGCCCATAGGGACGGATGCGATGCCGGTCGGCACGCACCTGCAGCACCGCCTCGTGCTCGGTGAAGCGGAAGTCACGTCGGTACGGCATGCCGCCGCGATATCGACCCGGGCCGCCACGGTCCGGCACCAGCTCGTAGCTGAGGATCTCGATGGGCTGCTCGGCCTCGACCACCTCGGCGGACTGCGAGGCCATGTTGGCGAACATGTTGGCATTGCCCTGCAGACCATCGGCCCACGGCCGGCCGCCCCAGGTGCCACAGGAGAAATCGACGAAGATGAACGGCTTGCGCTGAGCGTCCCAGCCACCGATGGAGACCCCGGTGTTGCCACCGTCGCTCGCCGCGCAGACCCGCTCCGGCAGCAGCATGGCCAGCGCGCCGAACATGCAGTCGCCCATGCGAAAACCGGTCAGACCGCGCGCCGCGCAGGCGCCGGGTAGCACCATGTTGGTGATGCTGCCCTCCGGCGCGATCACCTCGATGGCGCGAAACACGCCCTCGTTACAGGGGATGTCACCCGGTAGCACCGAGCGGATCGCGGCATAGGAGTGTGATTTGGTGAAGGACAGCGTCGAGTTGATGGCACCCTTGACCTGATCGGCGCTGCCGGTCCAGTCCACCCGCATGGAGTCGCCGCGTTTGCTGATGGTGACGAACAGCCGGATCGGCTTGCCGACGTCGATGCCGTCATCGTCTATCCAGTCCTCGAAGCTGACCTCGCCGTCCGGCAGCTCGGCAATCGCGGCACGCGCCAGACGCTCGGCGTAGTCGATGATCTCGCTCATGAACCGACGGCTCTTATCGACTCCAAACCGCTCCAGCAGCTCGGCGAACTGTCGCTCGGCGATGTGACAGGCAGCGAGCTGAGCGCGTAGATCGCCGAACACCTGCACCGGGATACGCACGTTGCGCTCGATCAGCGCGAACAGGGTCTCGTTGCGTTGGCCCGCCTCGTACAGCTTGAGCGGCGGAATGCGCAGCCCTTCCTGGTAGATCTCGGTGGAGTCCGATGCGTTGGAGCCGGGCACGCGGCCACCGACGTCGGCATGGTGGCAGATGGTCGCGGCGATCGCGATGCGTTCGCCGCCGGCATAGAGCGGCTGGAAGATGAAGATGTCCGGCAGATGCATGCCGCCGTCGAAGGGGTCGTTCATGATGTACAGATCGCCCGGCTGCATCTGATTGCCGTAGCGCTGCACCACGACGTCCAGCGCCGTCGGTATGGAGCCGAGGTGCCCGGGCAGGGTCAGCCCCTGGGCGACGATCTTGCCGTCGGCGTTGGCGAGCGCGGTGGAGAAATCCATGTTGTCGCGCAAGACGCCGGAGTAGGTGGTACGACAGATGGTCAGCGCCATCTCGTCGGCGATGCCGAAGATCGCGTTCTTGAACAGCTCCAGCTCGACCGGATCGATGTCGGCTTCGGGTCGGGCCGGGGCGGCGCCAGGGCTCGGGGTCATGTTCGTGGTCTCGCCAGGTTGCTCGCCAGGTTGCTCGCCTGGGGGGGGGCGCGCGACCGCGACGAGCGCGTGGCCAACAGCCACGCCAGCGTCCTCCGCGGCCGCGGTATCAGGTCCTCGGCACAGGGGCTCAGTAGCGATCCGGGCCGAAGCGCAGGATCAGGAGCTCCAACCCATCGGGTCCGGCCTGCACCAGCGGGCTGCCCTCGTCCGCGTAGGCATACTCGCAGGACAGCACCGGCAGCAGCTGGTCGGCGTGACGCAGGCTACCGTTGACGACCAGCATGTATTGACCGTCGCCGGCCCCCGCGTCGGGTGCGCGAGCGCTCTGGTTCGGCCCCAGCCGCAGGATCGCACCGAGCAGACCGTCGTCCTCCGGACCGATGAACACGTCCAGGCTGCTGTCGCGGCGCGCCTTCAGCGTGTCTTGGTCCGACAGTGGCACCTCGGGCGCGAGGAACTGCCGTTGTCGGCCGCGGACCAGCTTGTCGCGCATCTTCGGCATGTACTTGGCACCGGGATCCCAGCGCTTGCGCAGGGTGAAATAGCGGATGCCGTGCTCACCGGCGACGATCGGGCCGTAAGGGGTGTGACCGTTGGCGTATTGCACCGTCAGCGGTCGTGCGGGTTTCTTGCCGAAGTAGCCATCGCCGGCGACGAACACCTGGAACTGATCGCTCTCATGGAAATGCGGGTGGGTGATCGCGCCGGCCGGCTGATCTACCAGGAAGCCCTGTGGCAGGGGATTGTCGTTGGCCTCGTTGCCCTCGACGTAGGTTCCGCGTTTGGGGGCGTGCCCCATGTAGCCGCGCAGCACATAGGACTCACCGAGCACGTCGATGGTCTTGGCACGGCTGTCCGCCTCGGCGGCGGAAGTCACCAGAAGCATGGCAGGCGTCTCCGCTTGGATGCATGAAGATGCCATGAGTCTCGGGTATTCATCTTGACTGTTCAAGCGCCGGGGCGGCTGCGCGGCGGCGCTGTGACCCGCGGCCGTTGCTCGAGCACCGAGCCCGTGCAGGCCACGGCTGAGGGCGCTTTGGCATATGATGCCGGGGCTTGGCCGGGTCGACGCGAAGGGAGCGCCAGAGAACGATGAACATGCCGCAAGCGGTGAACAGCGTGCTGGCCCGATACGCCGTGTTCCACGGTCGCTCGGGGCGCGCGGAGTTCTGGTGGTGGGTGCTGGCCTATCTGATCCTCATCACCATCACCCGCGTGATCGATGCCATCCTGCTCGGTCCGGTGCTCGGGCTCATACCGTTCGCGCCCGACCCCGGGCAGCCGCTGTCAGTGCTGTGCACGCTGGCCCTGCTGGTGCCGAATCTCGCGGTGGCGGTCCGTCGTCTGCACGACGTGGGGCGTTCCGGCTGGTGGCTGCTGCTGTTGCTGATACCGCTGGTCGGGGTGCTGGTGTTGATTTTCTGGGCGATCCAGCCGGGCCAGCCGGGGCCCAATGAATTCGGGTCGCCTGGGCCGCGATGGTGAGCCGTGGGCCGGCGGCCGGGCCGCCCGTTCTTCGAGCGGTCCGCAGGCTGCTCGCCCGCTGCGATGCCGCGCCAGGCCCTCGTTATCGAACCCACCGTCTCGAGACCCCAGCGCGCTCAGGTGCGGATGATGAAGTGTCCTGGCTGCGGTCGTAATCACGCCAGGCGCGCCGGGTCGCGTTGCGGCTGCGGCTATCGCTTCGTGTTCACCGATCCCAAGACCCAGGGCATGACCGACAAGCGCTTCATCGCGCTGCTGGAGAGGGCGACGGGCGCGGGCAGCTACCACGTCACTCCCGGGCAGCTGTACTTCCTGTACCGAAACCAGAAGCCGACACGTCTCAACCGGCGTCTGAATCTGCTCATCGGTTGTGCGCTGGCCGGCGGCGTCCTGTGTCTGTGGCTGGCACCGACACTGTGGCCGTTCCCGGCGCTGGTGCTGGTGGTGCTGGTCCTCGTCCGGGTGTTCGCCGGACGGCGCCGCAAGCTCGACCAGGTGCGCTTCGACGCCTTGCTCGGGCGTTGGCGTAAGCAGGGCGATCCGGCGCGCATCGCGCAGGTGATCATGGCGCCGGGCCTGCACGAGCCGCCGCCGAGCTGGTCCGAGCGCGACATCTATGACTACGGTGTCGAGCGCATCCTGATCGTGCAACAGGACATCATGGTCGATGCCCTGGTGCTGAACAACGTGCACGCCTCGGAGCGGGCCTTGATCGTCGCCGAGTCGGGCTATCCGGAGTACCTGATGCCGATTGCCGTCCGACTGCTCGAGGCGCGCGCCGATCTGCCGGTGTTCCTGCTGCACGACGCCAGCGCCGGCGGTGCCGGTATGCGTGATCGGTTGACGCAGGCGGGTCGCTTGCCGCTCGCGGGTCATCCGATCGTTGATCTCGGTCTCGCGTCCTCGGACGGCGACGACCTCGAGCCGCTTGCCGATGCGGTCCGCGCCAGCAGGCGACGCGAGCTGAGCCTCGATCTGCTGCCTCTTGGCCTGCTCAGCGGCGGCCTGGCGGCCGGCTTCAGCGCACAGGTGGCGTTCGGCGAGACCCTGCGTGAGATGTATGCGAAGGGCGCGGCCGAGGGCGGCGGGAGCCTGGACTGGGAGGATGATTTCGGCTGATCGGTATCGACTCGTCCTGACGCTTCATCCGTGACTCTCGAGCCCGACCATGAGCGCACTCTTCGGTTTCAGCGGCGCGCCCGCGCCACACTGGCTGCCTGCCATGAGCGCGGCTCTACGCCATCGCGCCGACGTGCCACCCGAGCTGCTGCAGAGCCCGCACGGCACCATTGGCATCGCGGGCTCGGACGACCCGCGCGCGTCCTCCGGATCCATGCCGATGTATCGAGACGCGGACTCGGCACTTGCGGTAGCCGGTCGCGTCTACGCGGCGGGCACGCGGCTCGAGCCCGATCCGAAGTGGCTGCTGGCCGGGTTTCGTGAACACGGCATGGCGCTGTGGCCGACCCTGCGTGGCCAGTTCCTGATTGCCCTGCTCGATGGTCCGAACCTGTATCTGGTGCGTGACGGTGCCGGCACACGCAGCGTCTACTACGGTCGGTACCAGGGGCGGGTCTGCTTTGCCTGTGAGCCCAAGGGCGTGCTCGCGGTCCCCGGTTTCCCGCGCCGTCTGCGCATGGGTGGTCTCGCCCAGTATCTGAGCTTCAGCTTCGTCCCCGGCGAGTCGACCATGCTCGAGGATCTGCACGAGCTGCCTGCGGGGCACTTGCTGTGCGTGAACGCCGACGCCGGCATCCGCGTGCAGCGCTATTTTCACTTCGAGCAGGTCGCGAGCGAAGCTCGCCGGGACGAGGACACGCGCAGCGATGCGGACTGGCTGGCCGAGTTCGATGCGCGCTTCTCGGCCGCGGTGCGGCGACGGATCCCGCAGGACGGGCAGGCGCTCGGCGTGTTCCTGTCCGGTGGTATCGACTCGAGCGCGGTGAGCGCGGAGCTTGCCAGGCAACACGCGCGGCCGTTGCACACCTTCTCGATCCATTTCGGCCGCGGCTATCCCAACGAGCTCGAGTTCGCGCGCGCGGTGGCGGACCGGATCGGTAGCGTCCACGAAGAGGTGTTGATCGAGCCCAGGGGGTTCCTGCCGCGGCTGCGTCGCATGATCTGGCATCTGGACGAGCCTATCGGGGATCCGATCACCATGCCGAACTATGAGCTGGCGATGCGGATCCCCGAGCATATCCGGCACGTCTTCAACGGCGAGGGCGGCGATCCGGTATTCGGCGGGCCGAAGAACATCCCGATGCTGCTCCAGCACTGGTACGGCGGCCTGCAGCGCCCCGTGGATTTTCGCGAACGGGCCTATCTGGCTTCGTACAGGCGCGGTTTCGAAGAGCTCGAGCACCTGCTCACCCCCGAGGCGCGCGCGCAGATATGTACGCAGCGCGACCTGGTCGCGCCGCTGACCCCGTTTCTTCAGCCGGACGAAAGTACCTCCTTCCTGGACAAGCTGATCGCCGCCAACATCCGCTTGAAGGGCGCGCATCTGATCCTGCCCAAGGTCGAGCGGATGCTGGGCGCGGCGCGTCTGCAGCCACTTTCGCCGTTCTTCGACGAGGATCTGCTGCGTCTGAGCTTCGAGATGCCGGGGCACCTGCGGCTTGCGCACGGCATCGAGAAGGTCGTGATCAAGCAGGCGATGCGCGCGCATCTGCCGCGCGCGATTGTCGAGCGACCCAAGAGCGGCATGCGGGTGCCGGTCAACTACTGGTTCCGAGGCGAGCTGGCACGCTATGCCCGCCACATCCTGTCCCGACGCGAGCTGGCCCGCGCCGGTCTGTTCGATCCGGCGCGGGTCGGTCGATTGTTGCGTTACGAGACCCTGGAAGGACCCGGCCGCCACGGCATCCGGCTGTGGATGCTCGTCACCTTCGAGCTGTGGCGACGCATCGTGCTCGAGCGCGAGCCGGTGTAGCCGGCGTCGGTCGCCTCGCGGTCCGCTCGGGGGCCGCGATGACGGTCTCGGGGAGGGCCGGATCGTCAGCGCGATGCGTAGCGTTCGATGATCTGCTTGCCCAGGGCCATCTGATGGACCTGGTCCGGACCGTCCGCCTGACGGCACCAGCGCGCGTAGTTG
>JAGRHX010001084.1 GCA_020444775.1 Gammaproteobacteria bacterium | reverse complement strand
CCAGTTCTTCACCTATCTCAAGGACTCGTTCGACACGCTCTATGCCGAGGGCGAGGCGGGTTCGCCGAAGATGATGTCGGTGGGCCTCCACAACCGGCTGGCCGGCCGGCCGGGACGGGCGGCGGCGCTTGCCCGCTTCCTCGATGATATCGAACAGCACGACCACGTCTGGGTGGCGCGGCGCATCGACATCGCCCGGCACTGGCGCGCGCATCACCCGCCCACGAGCCAGCCCACCGGTTCCGTGGGCTGAGACGCCGCCGGCCCGCTCAGATCACGCCATCGGCACGCAGCGCCTCGATTTCCGAAGTCGAGAAGCCCGCGTCCGTGAGCAGCGCCTGGGTGTCAGCGCCCAGCGCCGGTGCCGGTTGCGCTGGTGTGGGGCTCTGCGCGCGTATCGGCGCCTGCACCAGCCGGAAGCTGCCACGCGCCGGGTGTGGCAGGGTCTGCAGCCGGTCGTTCTCGGTGACGAAGGGGTTCTCCAGCGCCTGCCTCAGATCGTAGATGGGCGCGGCCGGCACGATGCCGGCAAAGCGCGCCAGCCATTCATCCGTGGTGCGTGCCGATAGGGCCTCGTCGAGCAGCTCGGTGACCAGATCCCGGTTCGCCAGACGATCCTTGAACGCCAGGAAGCGCGGATCCGCGGCAAGCTCCGGCCGCCCGATCTGCTCGCACAGAATCGGCCAGAACTTCTCCTTGTTGCACATGATGTAGATCCAGCCGTCCGCGGTCTTGTACTGGGCGCACGGCGTCAGGGACGGGTGCGCGCCACGTGGCAGGCGGGTCTGCATGTGCCCGGCGTTCAGATACCAGCTCGCCAGGTAGTTGGTGCAGTGCAAGGCCATGTCGAAAAGACTGACGTCGATGTCGCTGCCCTGGCCGGTGGCACGCGCCTGGGTCAACGCGGCAAGGGTGGCATAGGCCAGCCCCAGACCGGTCATCAGATCGACCACCGACAAACCGAAACGGGACGGCGGCCCGTCGGGCTCACCGGTCAGCGAGAACCAGCCGGCCTCGGCCTGCATCAGATAGTCGTAGCCCGGCCAGGCGGCACGCGGCCCGCTGCGGCCATAGGCGGACAGATGCGCACAGACGATGCGCGGGTTACAGGCGCCGAGGGTCCTATAGGTGAGCCCGAGCTTGTCCGGCACATCGCCACGCAGGTTCGAGGTCACCGCGTCGACCTGGGTGACCAGCCGCCGGAACACCGCCTGACCGGACTCGCTCTGCAGGTCCAGGGTCAGGCTCTTCTTGTTGCGATTGAAGGACTGGAAGAACAGGCTGTCGCCCTCCTCCAGGAAGAAAGGTCCGACGCCGCGCGCCATGTCACCACCGTCCCTGGGGTTCTCGACCTTGATCACCTCGGCACCCTGGTCGGCGAGGAACATGGTCCCGAACGGACCGGCACCGTACTGCTCCACGGCGAGTACACGCACACCCTGCAACGGCAACATGACAACAGCTCCCTGGAATGTGGCTGGCCGACGCGCACGCTGACCCTGACGCACTGGGCCGGCGTGGCGCTCCTCAGGCCGGATTTCGTTTGACCAGCTGACGGGCGATGATGATCCGCTGCAGCTCGTTGGTGCCCTCACCGATCGCCAGCAATGGCGCATCCCGGTAGTAGCGCTCGATGTTGAACTCCTTGGAATAGCCGTAAGCGCCGTGTATCCGCATCGCCTCGATACTGTTCTCCACGGCCGCCTCGGTCGCGAACAGCTTGGCCATGCCGGCCTCCATGTCACAGCGAAGTCCCGCGTCGTAGGCACGGGCCGCCGACTGCACCAGCAGCCTCGCGGCCTCGACCCGAGTCGCCATGTCGGCGAGCTTCAGCTGGATGGCCTGGTGCTCGCAGATCGGCTTACCAAAGGTCTTGCGCACCTGGGCATAGCGCACCGACTCGTCCAGACAGGCACGCGCGACCCCGACACCACGGGCCGCCACGTTGATACGCCCGAGCTCCAGGCCACCGAGGATCTGTTGCAGTCCGCGGCCCGGCTCCAGACCGATGAGGTTGGCCGCGGGCACCCTGCAATCCTCGAATCGCAGCTCGCCGCTGTCTATACCCTTATAACCCAGCTTCTCCAGCTTGCGCTCGACATGAAAGCCCGGCGTGCCCTTCTCGATGAGCAACAAGGACATGCCCTTATGGGCCGGCTGCGCGTTCGGATCGGTCTTCACCAGCACTGCCAGGATCCCGCCCTTGATGCTGTTGCTGATCCAGGTCTTGCTGCCGTTCACCACGTAGTGGTCGCCGTC